>CAIQQJ010000137.1 GCA_903873905.1 uncultured Flavobacteriales bacterium | reverse complement strand
TTTGAAAAAGATTCCGCAGCATAATAATCATTTGTAATAAATAGATTTCCATTCTTTGCACACGCGTAAATGATGACATTGATTCCAGGCACAGCGTAAAAATTTTCAATTTTTTGTAATCCTGATTTTGCAAGAATAGAATCCACTTTTAATTCATTCGTAATGCCAATTGAGAAATACGCCATAGGTACGGCCAGCGCGAAATCAGAACGACGTGCTTCGCCATATTCTTTAATCATCTTTTCAATCTGAACTTTTATTCTCGGATCATATGTTGCAATGTCTCTAAAATCGGTGAAGGCAATGGAAACATCTCCGTTGAAAATATTTCGTGTTTCCTCATCTGATAAATCAAGATATGATTCAAAAAATATAAGATTATCTTTCATTTCAGGATCTCTTCTGATGGAAGAAAATAACGCATTGACATCAGCGGCAATTCCAAAATAGACGAGAGGTGTTTGTGGGGCAATTGCTGCATGATGATTTTGTTCAAATCCATTTTGTTTCAAAAAAGTATTCGGATTTGGTGTTTCTGGATAATTGGTATACAAGGTTGAGATTTTCTCATTTTCAAAATTTAGCATCAATTCTCCATGGCCATCGGTAAATCCCAATGCCGTCAGTGAATTTTCTGCTCCACTCATTTGGGAAAGAATTTTATTGTCGAGAAACAATCCAATATCAAATAACTTTTCTGAAAATGTTTTGTAGGAATTGTTTGAAAGAATCGATTCATCCTTATCCTGATTGAGAAATTGAGCCGCAATGTTTTTTACGTCACCACCACGTACTGCAATTAAAATTCCCGCATCATCATTCCATGCAATGCATCTTTTTGCGTCAATCTCTGAATAATTAATTCCTGATTCAACTTCAATCGCTTGACTTATTCCCAATCCCGATACAAACGCAGACAAATCATTTTTATCTGAAATCTTAAAAACAATTGCTGTAACGGTATTGACATCTTCCTTGGAAAGAAAACCGTAAATGTTTTCACGTGGATCAATCCCAGTTGAAAAGGGATCTGATACAAGTTTTGTCAATGAAAAATTTGATGTTGCATTGTTTTTGAAAGCAGGTTCTTGCATTAATTTTTGCAAATCAGCTTTGACAGTCAATTCCTTGATATTAATTTTTAAAACAGCGGCTGCGTTTTTGGGAATGACTTTTAAATGCGAATTGGGTGAATGCGAAAAAACAGAATAAAGAAAAAGGCCGATTCCAACAATGAGAATCAAACTTCCAATGAGGAGTCCTGTTTTAAGTCTCTTGCTCATGGAATTTTTCCTTATGGTTGTTTCGGCTTGTTGGAGGATCTTGGTTTGCCTCTGAAATTCGGTTTTCCGCCCTTGCTACCGCCGCTTGGTTTTCGTCTTTCAAATTTTGCATTCTTATTGTAAGGCGGACCTTCACCAAGTGCAGCAGGCAAAATACCTTTTTCAACTTCATAACCAATCAAGCGCTCAATATCATTGAAGCGTTTCATGTCGTCGGTTGTGATGAATGTAATAGCTTCACCCTTCGTTTCTGCTCGCGCAGTTCTTCCAACACGATGAACGTAATCTTCCGCATCACCTGGTACGTCGTAATTGATTACCAAAGAAATATTTTCAATGTCAATTCCTCTCGAAACAACATCTGTTGCAACGAGAATTTTCAAATTTCGATTTCTAAAATTCCGCAACACTTCTTCCCGCTCATTTTGCTCCAGATCAGAATGAATTGCTGCAGCTGAAAGTCCAAGTCTTTTCAATTCCTTTTCCATGTTCTTCACATTCACTTTTGTCGAAGAGAAAATGATAACACTAATGAATTCCATATTGCGAAGAATTTCCAACAGCAATGGAATTTTTTGCATGTCATGAACACAGTAAGCAAGCTGTTTAATTCCTGCAGCAGGTTTCGACATCGCAATATTTACCGACTCTGGATTGATCAAAATCTGCTGCGCCAATTGACGAATGCGTGGTGGCATTGTTGCAGAAAACATCAATGTTTGTCTATGCTTTGGAAGCATTTTTACAATGCGCATAATGTCATCGAAAAATCCCATGTCGAGCATGCGATCGGCTTCGTCAAGAATCAAGGTTTGCAATTTGTCGAATTTCACATAACCCAAATTCATATGAGAAAGCAATCTGCCAGGGGTTGCAACAATGATATCCGTTCCTGTTGAAAGCGCTTTTTTCTCCTTATCAAAACTTTCTCCCGACCCACCACCATAAACAGCAATATTGCTGATGCCAGTGAAATAAGCGAAACCAGTAATGGCATTGTCAATTTGTAAAGCCAATTCTCGTGTAGGAGAAATAATTAATGTATTGATGGAATGTCGATCCTTGCTCTGTAAAATCTTGTGCATGGTTGGAAGCAAATACGCTGCAGTTTTTCCCGTTCCCGTTTGCGCGCATCCAATCAAGTCGCGACCCGCCATGCTAATTGGAATAGTTAATTCTTGTATTGGTGTAGCAGTAGTATAACCCATTGCATCAATTCCATCCATCACCGAATGATCCAAGCCAAATTCCTCAAATGTTGCCATAGAGGGTAAATTTACCGAATTATCCCGTGGGGATCACAATGTGACCTATTACCAATTTCCGATTTATTGGGTGATTAAGGGATTGGGGGATTTAGGAATTCCAAGTTTTTTTAAAAAAAACAATAAAAAAACAGCGACCATTTCTGATCGCCGTTCTTAAATTATTAATTGTCAGACCGAGTGTTTTTTATCAACCGAAAATTTTCTTTTTACTGAAAATCTCTCTTTGATAAAAAATGTATCGAGGTTAAAACGCTGCAATTTTTTCTGTCAAGTATTTTCCTGAAACGAGTTTGTCTTTGATTTTTGAGAAACATTCAATGGTATAATTCACATCTTCAATGGTGTGAACAGCTGTAGGAATCAAACGCAAAATGATTTGTCCTTTTGGAATTACGGGATAAACCACCATCGAACAGAATACGTCGAAATTTTCACGCAAATCAAGAATGAGATTTGTAGCTTCAGGAATAGAACCGCTCAAATAAACCGGTGTTACAGGTGTGTTTGTAGTTCCAATATTGAATCCATTTTTTCTCAAGCCATCTTGCAAAGCATCCGTTATTTTCCAAAGATTTTCGCGGAATTCAGGATGTGAACGCATCAATTCCAAACGCTTGATCGCACCCACAACGCAAGGAAGTGGCAATGATTTTGCGAAAATCTGCGAACGCATATTGTAACGCAAGTATTCAACAATGTTTTCTGTGGAAGAAATATATCCACCAATCAATGCGAATGACTTTGCGAATGTTCCAAAGTAAATGTCAATTCCATCCTGACAACCTTGCAGTTCACCCGTTCCACCACCTGTTGGTCCCATTGTACCACAACCATGTGCATCGTCAACCAAGAAACGGAATGTGAATTTCTTCTTGAGTTCAACAATCTCTTTCAGTTTTCCTTGTGTTCCGCTCATACCGAAAACGCCTTCAGTAATCACGAGAATTGCTCCTCCTGTTTCTTCCACCATTTTCGTAGCACGCTCCAATTGTTTTTCCAAATTGGCCATGTCGTTGTGTGGGTAAACAAAACGTTTTCCCATATGTAAACGAACACCATCAAGAATACATGCATGCGATTCCGCATCGTACACAATCACATCATGACGGTCAACGAGACAGTCAATGGCAGAAATCATTGCTTGATAACCGAAATTGCAAAGGATAGTATCTTCTTTTTTCACGAGTTCAGAAAGACCCGCTTCCAATTGCTCATGATAATTTGAATTTCCCGACATCATACGCGCACCCATTGGGGCGGCAAGACCGAATTTTGCAGCACCTTCAGCATCCGCTTTTCTCACTTCAGGGTGATTCGCAAGTCCGAGGTAGTTATTCAAACTCCAAACAAGGCGTTCTTTTCCACGAAAAACCATTTTATTGCTAATATCACCTTCCAGCTTCGGAAAAGTAAAGTAACCATGTGATTCTTTCGCGTGCTGTCCAATTGGACCGCGGTTGTCTCGAATTTTGTCAAAAAGATCTTTCATATCTGGTTTTATTTTTCTGTTGAGGGCACAAATTTAAGAAATGTATTGGGTATTGGGTATTGACTATTGGGTATGTTCGTAAGAATTCAAAAAACGAGACTGCATTTTCCCTCTCTCAATGAGCATTTTGCGTGAACAAATTATTTTCCTAAGCCAATGCCACTTTCTTTAAGGGCGTTCCCCCAATCCCCCCAACAGAATTGTTGGGTTGGGAGGGTCGTACTGTCCGTTGCAAGTCCTCAGCTGCAGTGTCGTTTTTGAAAACCCTCCACCACGTCTTCCGGGCTTTCTCCCAAAGGGACCACTATGTGGCTCTACTATCCCATACGCAACAAGAAAAAAAGACAGACTGAGAAAAACAATTCCCCCAATTACCCAATCACTTAATCACTTCATTCCATAATTCCTTCATCATCCCATCACAGACCTGCAAATGCCCACAACCAATCACATTTTCTTTTATAACATGATGCCCATCATACTTAATTCGTTTTTGAGAATTTACTTTTGACACGGAATTAGTTGGAAGCTATTTCAACAAAACTCCAAAGAAATTGACACGGGAAATTAACTTCCCCCTGAACGGATACATAACTTGCTGGCGGCTGGTTTGTATCCGTTCTTTTTTTTTCTAATACGTAACATGGTTCGGTTGTTTTCCCTTGAACATTGTTCATAGTTCAAGCTCAACTCCAATTACAATTTTCCTGATTGAAATAATAAACCGCTGAGAATTAAATTTCAATCGTATCCTGAAATTCCGGAATAACAATATCAGTAAATCCTTCTGCCATTAATGTTTTTTTCCAATGTTCTTGAACATTTATTTCGCCATGAACAAGAAAAATCTGTTTCAACTTCTTTTTATCCTGACATTCCAAAAAGCGGAGCATCTCCTTGTAATCGGCATGGGCACTGTACGATTGAAGAACAATAACATCCGCATTCACTTGGAAAAGATCTCCGAATATTTTCACTTCTTTTTCACCATTCATCAATGCGCGACCAAGTGTATGCTCAGCACAAAAGCCGACCATGAGAATCGTATTCTTTTTGTCTTCAATATTATTTCGCAAATGATGTTTGATTCTTCCTGCATCCAACATACCCGAAGCTGAAATGATAATGCATGGATCGGTTGAATTATTTAAAGACTTGGAAATTTCCGCTTCTCTGATAAATTCCAAACCAACAAATCCAAATGGATCCTTATCGATTTCCATGTATTTCAAAATATCCGAATTGAATCCTTCCGGATGTTTTCGCATGATTTCGGTTGCGTTAGTAGACAAGGGACTGTCAACATAAACTGGAATTTTTGGCAACAAGCCATTTGTACGCATGCGGTCGAGCGTGTATACAATTTCCTGCGTGCGACCAAGACTGAATGCTGGAATCAATAATTTCCCTTTTTTCTCAATGCAAGTGTGACGCACTGCTTCCAAAAGTAGAACGGCTGCATCTTCAGTTGTATCATGCAATCGATCTCCATAAGTTGATTCGCATAAAATATAATCAGCTTGAGGAAAAGTATCAGGTTCTTTCAGAATCAAATCGTGATAACGGCCAATGTCGCCTGTGTAAGTGAGATGTGTTGTTTTCTTGTTTTCTATTAATTCCAGATGAATTGCAGCGCTTCCGATGATGTGTCCGCAATCCGTAAATTGAAAACTGATTCCTTTTTCAATTTCAAATTTTGTACGATAAGGAACACTTTCAAAAAACTTCATGGTTTGCGCCGCGTCATTCTCTGTGTAAAGTGGCTCGAGCAATTCTTTTCCTTGTTTAATTCTTCGCTTGTTTCTGTATTTGGTATCACTTTCCTGGATGCGTGCGCTGTCTGCCAACATTACAATACACAAATCCATTGTTGCCGGAGTGGAAAATATTTTTCCCTTGAAACCACTTTTCACCAAACGAGGCAAGCAACCGCTGTGATCAATGTGTGCATGGGAAAGAATTACGTAATCAATCGTCGCAGGATCAAAACCGAAATTCCAATTACGATCGGCTTTGATGTTTATTCTGTCTTGAAACATTCCGCAATCGAGCAAAATGTTTTTTCCGTTGATGTTTAGTAAGTGTCGACTACCTGTAACGTTTCGGGCTGCGCCCATGAATTTTATTGTCATGAATCAAAGATAGACACAAGTGAATAGGAAATTGAATGTTGAATGCAGAATGATGAGTTCAGAATGATGAAGTGTTTTAAATTGGAGAGTTTTTGATGATAGGATTGAATATCGAAGAAATTTGAACGTTGGACATTTACATAAATGAGAAATTTTGGTTTGACAATCACTTCTGATCTAGCTATCTTTCAACAATGAAATTCCTTGCATATAGTTTGTTTTTCCTTTTTCTCACTTGCAGAATTAATGCACAAGCCCCAATTGCCTTCGAGCGGTATTATGATTTCGGTGCTACCGAAGAAGGTTACTGTGTTCAGCAAACAGCCGATCACGGATATATAATTGCCGGAAGGCAAACACTTGGCGTTGGATTTGAAAAGATGCTATTGCAGAAAACGGATTCCATTGGTCAAACGCAGTGGAGCAAACTGATTGGTAGCCCTTATGAGAGCCAAGCCAATTCTGTAAGAAAAACATTTGATCATGGATACATTATTACTGGGTTTACCACAGATGTAAATTACACCCAATATGTTTATCTCGTGAAAACTGACAGCATTGGAGATACGCTTTGGACAAAAAGGAATATTTCTCCCATTACTCCCCAACCTTTTGGCGGATCGGGAAATGGATATGGTTACGATGTAATTCAAACTTCCGATAGTGGCTTTGTAGTTGTAGCAAACATAACAGATTTTGATACCGTACGCATTGCAATTCTTATAAAAACAAATGCAAACGGAGATACGCTCTGGACAAAAAAAATGAGACGTTTGTATGGTGGGTTAGCGACATCAATTAAGCAAACAACTGATAGTGGATTTATTATTTCTGGTGCAGTATTGATGAACAATTCTCAATCTCCTCCTTGGGGAGTTTATTTAATTAAAACCGATGCTGTTGGCGATACACTATGGACAAGGATTTTAACCCCATCAAGTGCTAACCCATGCGAATATTCTGTTTGCCAAACGTCAGATGGAGGGTATTTTTTAGCTGGACAAATTTATAATTTCAATAATTCCTCAGATGATATTTACATATTAAAAACAGATGCCCTTGGAGATACACTATGGACAAAAAAAAATAGGAGGCACAGGATATGAATGGGGTACAAGCGCCCAACAGACACTTGATGGAGGGTATATTATTACAGGTACAACGAGCAGTTACGGAGCGGGAGGGGAGGACGTATATTTGGTCAAGACAAACAATAGCGGAAATGTTACGTGGTCAAAAACCTTTGGCGGAGTGAACAATGATGTTGGGGATTGTGTTGAACAGACCTCGGATCATGGATACATCATCAGTGGCTTCACTGCAAGTTTTGGTATACAAAGCGGTGATATTTACCTCATCAAAACCGACAGTTTAGGAAATGCGCCAACAAGTATCAATGAAATAAATTCTGAAAAAAACCTTATTTCTGTTTTTCCAAATCCCATTTCAGCATCTGCAAAAATTCTTGTGAATGATAATAATAATTCTGAGCACACATTTTCACTTTACGATTTTTCTGGAAGAGAAATTCGGAATGAAAAGTTTTCAGGATCATCTTTTGTGTTGAATCGAAATGATCTGTCAGCAGGAATTTATTTTTGTGTGGTGCGAAATGCGGGAGGAAATTTTATTGGGAAAGCAAAAATTGTTGTGGAATAAATTTGAATACTAATTCAAAAGGGAAATCTTTATAAATTCATATTGAATGTAGAATACAAAATACAATTTGGCAGCCAAAATAGAATAAGTTATGAAAACAGCGAGTCTCTTTTTATCGATTTGAAGGCATAATGCAGATTGATGAGTGCAGAACGCAGAATGAACTAGAATATTTTTTTGCGGCAGTTTTTAATTTGACGATTTTGAGTTTTTTTTCTAAGCAAAGAAGCTGGGGCGTTTCCAAGATTATTGAAAGTCATAAAATTCCCATTACCTCAACAATCTGACTTCATCATTCTGCAATCATCAATCCATTTTTGTTTTAAAAGAAAAAAGCTTCCCATTTCCGAGAAGCTTCTTCCACCCAAAAAAACATTTTGGTTTTGATAAAAATTTCCTGCTTCATAAAAAGCAGGATTAAGGCAGAATGATGATTGATGATCGCAGAATTAAGAATGAATTAGGAGGTCTAGGCAATTTTTCTTTTTTGTGCGGTTTTAATACTTGCCACAAAAATTGATATAAGTTCATTGCATTCCTTGAACAGAAGGGCTATTTCTTCACTTTTGCTCAAATTTGATTTTAGAATAATTTTTATGGCAACATGACTTTCACGAAGTTCCTTTAAACATATCCGCATTTTATGAATGAAATCACTTATGGATTCGGCAGATTGCGCTTCACCGTAATTTAGAGCAGGTGAAATTCCCGAACGACAAAGTTGTTTGCTTAAATGGTTTCCCGCGGTAGTTTTTGGAATTGATGCAGTTAAAGAAATCGTTTTTACTGCAAAGTCGATAAGTCGCTCTTCAAGGTTATTACTGGTCATAAAATATATTTTACTTCAACAATCTGAATTCATCATTCTTCAATCATCAATCCTTTTTTGCTTTCACTTCGATATTCCCCTTTTTTGTTTTCACAGAAAAAAAGCTCCCCATCTCTGAGAAGCTTCTTTCACCAATAAAACCATGGCAAGTTTTACTTAGTCTTTTTTTCCTCCCATGAGAAGGATGTCGGAAACAAGAATTTCAGTTGCATTGCAGTCTTTGCCGTCTTTGTCTTTCCAGTTTTTGTTAACCAGCTTTCCGGAAATGGCAACTTGTTTTCCTTTCACCATATATTTTTCAGCGATGGTGGCGAGTCCTTCCCAAGCGGCTGCTCGGAACCATTGTGTGGTTTCAATTTTCTTGCCTTCTTTATCGGTATGCGATTCAGTGCAAGCGATTGTGAAGTTGGCGACTTTCTTTCCGCTATCAAATTTTTTGATTTCTGGATTCATTCCGAGATTTCCTACTAGTTGTACGTTGTTGCGAATCATGTTCATAAAATAAAAGTTTAAATAATTAATAATTAAGAATGAAAAATTGTAATTGATAAAAAAAATAAAATGAGAAATAATAAAATTGATTTGAAAACCAAGCCATGGTTTTTTGTTGAGATTTTCTTACGCTGCATTAGGAAGTGTTGAACGTGTTCC
Organism: uncultured Flavobacteriales bacterium; assembly: GCA_903873905.1. Lineage (GTDB taxonomy): Bacteria > Bacteroidota > Bacteroidia > Palsa-965 > Palsa-965. Next base: position 2,915 of record CAIQQJ010000137.1, on the reverse strand, counting down.
GGAATGCAAGAGCACCAAATGTGTGGCGAGAATTTCTTTGCGTGTTCGCTCAATTCCTTTTTTGTCTGTCCATGTTTTGGTGACGAGATGGCCACACACCATTACACGTTTTCCTTTTTCTAGACAACGTTCGGCCATATCTGCCACGCTTCCCCATGATATCACGGAATACCATTTGATTATTTTCTTTCCTGTTTCTGCTTCAGGCTCGATCGCCGCTACTGAAAAGCGTGCCATTTTGCGTCCGCCGGTTACTGTTTTGATCGTAGGTTTCGTTCCGAGGTTCACGACCATTTTCACGTTGTTGGTTTGATTAATCATAAATAAAAGTTTAAAAATTTAAATTGTTTAATTTGATATTAGTTTACTGGTGCATTCATATTATTCGTTCGTTGTGGTGTAATCGTCGTGAAATAGAACTGAGTACACATTGAACTGATTGGTGATTGAAAGAACGACGGTGCAAAGATGTGGGTGCTGATTTTGGTTATTCGGTTGTTAAGCGTTTATAGTCGATAGTAAATGTTTGTAGTCGGCTTTGGGCTTGATTTTATTGAGATTTTTATTTTTCAAGGGAAGAAAAAAATATTAGATTTTCTTTGATAATGGGTAAATTGCGCTTGTAAAATGAAAATAACTTTCCTTGGTACCGGCACTTCTCAAGGCATTCCGCTTATCGGTTGCCAGTGTGTTGTATGCAAATCGATTGATTCGCGTGATAAACGTACGCGCACGTCGGTGATGATTGAAGTAGGAGGGAAGAATTTTGTTATTGACAGCGGTCCAGATTTTCGCCAACAAATGTTGCGTGAAGATGTTCGTTTGTTGGATGCATTACTTTTCACACACGAGCACAAGGATCATATTGCAGGATTGGATGATGTTCGCGCATTTAATTTCATTCAGAAAAAAGCCATGCCAGTTTATGCGACCGAACGTGTTCAAAATGCAATCAAACGTGAATTTGCTTATATTTTTGACGGTACAAATTATCCTGGCATTCCGAAAATCGATTTACATAACATCATCAACGAGCCTTTTGAAGCCGAAGGAATTCCTGTTATGCCAATTGAAGTAAGTCATCACATGCTTCCTGTACTTGGATTCAGAATTGGGAAATTTTCCTATATCACCGATGCAAATTATATTTCTGAAAAAGAAAAAGAAAAAATATTTGGGAGTGATGTTTTAGTGCTGAACGCACTTCGACGTGAAGAACACATTTCCCATTTTACACTCACTCAGGCTTTGCAATTAATTGATGAACTAAAGCCGAAGAAAGCTTTCTTGATTCACATTAGTCATCAAATGGGATTGCATGCTGAAGTTGAAAAAGAATTGTCGGAAAATGTGAGTATTGCATATGATGGATTGAAAGTTACATTTTAATATATCGAGCTAAATTGGAAGATCACTAAAAATCTATTTGTGGTAAGCGAAAAAAAAATATCACAAAAAAAATCCCGTCTTGTTCAGACAGGATTTTTGGAACAATCAATGTAATTGCTCAAGTTACATTGCATTCGATAAAAAAGCCTTGAATTCGCGACGTAGATCGTTGAAGTTTTTTTCAAATCCATTGAAATTGTCACGCATTTTCGCATGATCATTGTAGTTACGATGATCCGATGTTGATGGGTTTTCATCGATTCGGTGTTCCAGATAATTTTCGTGATCTTTTATTGAATGTTTTATTTCATCAATATTTTCTTTTTGCAGAATTAATTGATTTTGAAAATGCTCACCCTTTGCAAGTAATTGCTTGTTAGTGTTTTTTGAAACGACATCTTCAAGATTTTTTCGCATTAAGGCAATTTCATCAGCATAAAAGCCTAGTTTATTTAACCATTCTTCATGTTCAAGATGAAGTTCTATGAGAGGCTTTGTAATCATAACCATTTTTATTAATGATCAAAGGTTCATCGAATTTTTTGTTAAGGGAATGATGGTTTTAATAGGAGAGGGTGATTTTGGTCAAGGGAAGGGTTAATGTTAATAAAAAGGTTCAGGTTCAAAGAACTCCTTCGGAGCAAAATGGGAGACACAGGAGGTAGGCATCAATTGTTGAATACCGTTTTTAAAACATATTGCCGCAGGGGACAAGGTATTGGTAGAAAAGAAAAATTAAAAAATATGAAAGTGCCGTAGGCACGAAATAATCAATCAATATTCAATCGGTTTGAAGATATAGCGATCATCAAATTCAACATTAAAGGCATTTAAAGATTCCTTGTATTCCTTTATAAATGTTTTCTTCAGATGGTGCTCCTGTTGTTTTGCAATGTATTGTATTACTTGGGGTAATTGTGATTTGCTATATGAAAATGCGCCATAACCTTCTTGCCAAGAAAATCTACGCTTTGTAAATTTTCTCTCATTGATCCATTTCGATGAATTTCCTTTAATATCCTGTAGCAAATCTGAAATGGATTGTGTTGGCCGCATTCCAAACAAAATATGTAAATGGTCAGGCATACCATTTATTGCAAGAAGTTTATGATTATTATTTTGGATTATACCAGTAATGTATTTGTATAGCTCATCTCGCCAATTATTGGAGATAATACATTCACGATTTTGAACTGAAAAAACGGCGTGGATGTGTATTTGTGTATACGTGTTTGCCATAATTAAATTCTATTTCGTCCCTAAAGGGACTATGGTTAATTAATGATTTTATTTTCTACCGACACGTAATCCCTAACGGGATAGATTTTCATTTCATGGTTCAATATTGTCTCTAAATGACAAATTATCGTTTTGATTCTGCCGACACGTAATCCCTAACGGGATAGATTTCCATTGGTTGAAAAATCTTTGTCATTTGCGATTCTATTTCGTCCCTAAAGGGACTATGGTTAATTAATGATTTTATTTTCTAACGATTTATAATCCCTAACGGGATAGATTTTCAT
>CAIQQJ010000136.1 GCA_903873905.1 uncultured Flavobacteriales bacterium | reverse complement strand
TTTGTGGTCTCGGCAGGAGAGCGAGCAAAGCTCGTGATGCTTCTGTCGTCGACAGAACACGATTCCTGCAGGAATAGTTAATAATTATTCATTTGTGGTCTCGGCAGGAATCGAACCTGCATCAAAAGTTTAGGAAACTTCTATTCTATCCATTGAACTACGAAACCTCGATCATTGAAAGAACTAAAATTCATTTTGTCAAACATTGTTTCAGTGAAGATAGTTTGATCAAAGAGAATTTCATTATTGCAAATTTACTAAATGAAACGCTAACAAGTTTATTAATCGGTTAAAGTCGGGACAATTGAAATTGTGATGCTTGCAACAACAGTGAAAAAAACAATATTTATCTGTTCAAAATAAATTTTTGGCTCGACACAGCTTGTGTTGATTTCGAAAATGTGATAAAGTAAATTCCATTTGTAAGTGCAGTCAAATCTATTTTGGATTCGTGCAATAAATCGCCACTGTCAACTAATTTTCCTTCGGAATTATAAATGGAGAAGGTGAGAGCAGAACCATAATCCGATTGAACGAAAAGCACATCGTTTGCTGGATTTGGAAAAAGCGCAATGGATTTATTTTGTTTTGTGTTTGTTGCTTCTGTGAGAATGTTGCTGCAAAGTGTAAAGTTACCACTGGAATATCGATCCTTTGCTGGTATTGAATTTGCATTTAATGAATTGCTATATCCGATGGTAGGATAGGAATAGTTGGATGTCAAAAACCAAGGTGTGCCCGTGTAATAATAACTGATGTCGGTAATAGCACTTGTGTTGGATGGAATGCATGTGCCTTGTTTGTTGTTGCCGAATTCAAAATTGCCAATGCCTGTCAATGAATATTGACCATAAGGGAAGGAAGAGTTGGTGATTTCATTTCCAATATAGTTTTGATTATCACTGGAAGGATTTGTACTCATAACAATGCCATACAATTCAGCGCGATTTCTAAAAAAAGTATTGTAAGGACCATTGATCCCATGTGAAGCATCAATGACAATATTCTGAACAATATTTTCTTCAAATAAATTCATGAAAATATAGTTTCCATGAAGTACAATATCACCTGCTGAATTACTCGGGAAACTTGTCCAATAAGTGTCCAATGAATAATTGAAAGCACACACATTCCCATTTGCGCCCGCTTGCAAGAGCATTGAATGTCGTAGGTGATTGAAGACGTTGTTTTCTACCAAACACTCTCCGCTGGTATACTGCAAAACAACACCATATCCTTGTCCATTTCCACCATAGGCAAAAGCATGGTGAAAATAATTTCCGTAAACGTAGCAGTTGGTACACTTGGAAAAAACCAAATGTCCGAAGTTGCAATTGTAACTCTCAATACCCGAAACCCAACAATCAGCAGCATAGTCGAAAGCAATATTTGTGGTTTGTCCTACAGAAGCATCCAATCGTTCAATTTTCATGCACTCAATTCCGATGGACTTTTTCATATTGCACTTTTCAAATTTGCATGAATCAGAAAGCAAATAATTTTTCCGTAGCACACCATTGAAATAAACGCGATTTCCAACAATAGAAGTGATATGCATTATTTGACCTACCGAATTGTATGCCCAACTAGATGTCACAATGGAAGAATCATTTTGATAAATGCGGAAATAATCTCCAATGGAAAAGTTAGAGGGATTTGTAATTTCAACAAATGAACTATCTTTTATAGAGGAAGAAATTAAACGACTATTTTTTAATTGAGCACTTCCTGCAATCCGAATCAAATCGCCTGTTCCATTTAAATTAAATTGAAGCAGGGTAGATGTTGAACCTGCGCCACGCAAAATAACACTGTCGGGTAAAATGATGGAACTGGTAAAAAGAAATGTTCCTGCAGGTAAATTTATCACGCCAGCATTTCCATTTAAACTTGATATGGCTGATTGCATTGCCAAGTTGCTTGGATTTACTCCAGTAGCATCAGCACCAAAACTCATAATGTTTATTTGATTGCTCGGTTGATTTACAACGTGATTGATTCCGGCAAATGACCAATTGGTTTTCCGAGCTTGTGATAAATTCTGAGAGAAAGAAAAAGATGCAATTGTAAAAAATAAAATCAGAAAATAAATATTCTTCATTTTATTTCACAGTTGAGCCATTGTTAATTCCATCCTTATTCGGCAATACAAAACTCAATTCTCCCTTGTCGTTTTCCGCCATCAAAATCATTCCGTTCGATTCGATGCCCATCATTTTTCTTGGAGCAAGATTGACAAGAATCGTCACTTGTTGTCCGATGATATTTTCTGGAGAATAATATTTTGCAATACCGCTCAATACAGTTCGCTGATCAATTCCAGTATCAACAGTAAGTTTCAAGAGCTTATCACTCTTCGGCATTTTTTCCGCAGCGATAATTGTTCCGATGCGAATATCCATTTTATTGAAATCATCGAAAGATGTGACATCCTTTTGCGGAGGAATTGCCGATTGTTGATTGCCAATTTCCAGCTTGGCGTTTTCTTCGTCTGCCAATTTTTTTATTTTATCTAATTTCTGAATCTGAAATTTCATCAGCTCTGGATCCACTTTTGCAAATAGCATAACAGGATCACCGAGTTGGTGTCCCGCAGGAAGCAAATTTGTATTCGCTGCATTGCTCCAAGTCATCGCGCCCAAATTCAACATGCGACGTAATTTTTCGCTGGTGAAAGGGAGGAATGGCTGACAAAGAATGCTCAGGTTCGCGCAAATCTGCAAGGAGATATTCAGAATTGTTTTCACGCGTTCAATGTCTGGATTTTTCCAAGGCTCATTGTCCGACAAATATTTATTTCCTACGCGCGCGAGATTCATCATTTCCATTTGTGCTTCACGGAAACGATAATTTGAAATTGCATTGCCAATTCGCTCTGGGAATTTTGAAATTTCCTCGAGTACGAGAATATCTTCTTTCGTGTATTGTTTTGTCTCAGGAACTTTACTTGCAAAATTCTTTTGTGTCAACACCATGGTGCGATGAACAAAATTGCTGAACACCGCTGCCAATTCATTATTCACACGTGCTTCATAATCCGCCCAAGTGAAATCGCTATCGGAAGTTTCTGGAGAAATGGCAGTGAGTACATAACGTAACTCATCTTGCTTGTTAGGCATTTCTTCCAAATATTCATGCAACCAGATTGCCCAATTGCGTGAAGTGGAAATTTTATTGTTCTCAAGATTCAAAAATTCATTTGCAGGAACTGATTCAGGAAGAATGAATCCTTCATGTACCATCAACATGGCAGGAAAAATCAGACAGTGAAAAACAATATTGTCTTTTCCAATGAAGTGAACGAGTTTAGAATCTTTGTCTTTCCAATACGTTTCCCAATTGTTGCTTTTTGGTTTTCCTCCGTAAGAAACTGCATTGCGCGTTTCAGGTTGTTCAAACCATTCTTTACTTGCAGTGATGTAACCAATAGGTGCATCGAACCACACGTACAAAACTTTTCCTTCTGCATTGGGCAATGGAACTTTAACGCCCCAATCCAAATCGCGTGTCATGGCACGTGGACGCAAACCATCTTTCAACCACGACTGACATTGCCCGGAAACATTTGCTTTCCATTCTTTGTGCGAGTCAATGTAAGATTGAAGTTTTGGTTGTAATTTATCAAGCGGAAGAAACCAATTGTTGGTAGGTTTTTTCACAAGCGGTGAACCGGAAAGCATGGAATGTGGATTGATCAATTCATCAGGAGAAAGTGATGAACCACATTTTTCACATTGGTCGCCGTAAGCATTTTCATTCTTGCAATTCGGACAAGTTCCAACAATTAATCTGTCGGAAAGAAATCGTTTTGCTGTTTCGTCGTAATATTCTTCGGTAACTTTTTCAGTGAATATTTTTTTGTCGTAAAGTGTTTTGAAAAAATCACCAGCAACTTGATGGTGTATAGGTCTGCTTGTTCTCGAATAAATGTCAAACTCAATTCCGAAATCCTGAAAGGCATTTTTTATTACACCATAATATTTATCGACAACTTGAGTCGGAGTCAATCCTTCTTTCTGTGCGCGAATTGTAATGGGAACCCCATGTTCATCCGATCCACTTACAAATAAAACATCTTCACCTTTTGCACGAAGAAAACGAACGTAAATATCAGAAGGCAGATAACAGCCAGCCAAGTGTCCAATATGAATGGGACCATTGGCATAAATCAATGCGGCGGTAACCGTGTAGCGTTTGGGCGTTTGCATAAATCCGAAAAATCGGGATTTGGTTGTATGTTTACAGTGAAAAAAGAGCCCAAAGATACTACTTCGCCTCTTGTCAATGAAATTTTGAATCGGCTTCGTACCATACCATAATGAAACCACACGATATCACTTGCCCGTCCTTTCTGAAATCAGGAGACACCATCGGAATTTGCGCTACAGCACGAAAGGTTTCCGCTGATGAAATGGAGGCGGCGATTCGAATTTTGGAAAGTTGGGGCTTGTATGTGGTTCTTGGAAAAAATCTTTACGGAAGTCAAGATCAATATTCGGGATCCGATATTCAAAGAGCGGAGGATTTGCAGAATTTCCTCGATGATGAAAATATCAAGGCTGTAATTTCTGGTCGTGGTGGATATGGAACCTTGAGAATCGTTGATCAGTTGGATTTTTCAGCATTTAAAAAAAATCCGAAATGGATAATTGGATATAGCGACATCACCGTTTTGCATTCGCACATTCATCAGAATTTCCATACCTCAACTTTGCATGCCACAATGCCAATCAATTTCAAGAAGGACGAATATTCAACAGAGACTTTGCGAATGGCATTATTCGGAGAACCACTTTCTTACAAGGCGAAAAACATTGGAATTGTAAAAAATAAAATTGGAATTGCAGAAGGACAATTAGTGGGAGGAAATCTTTCCTTGCTGTATTCAATGCAAGGTTCTGTTTCTGATATTGAAACGAAGGGAAAAATTTTATTCCTCGAAGATCTTGACGAATATTTATATCACATGGACAGAATGCTCTTGAGTTTGAAGCGTGCAGGAAAATTTGATGGAATAAAAGGTTTGATCATCGGAGGCATGAATGATATGAAGGACAACACTATTCCATTCGGAAAAACAGTTGAGCAAATAATTTCAGAAACGGTTTCAGAATATGATTTCCCAGTTTGTTTCGGATTTCCTGCAGGGCATGATGTGAAAAATTACGCATTGCCATTGGGGGCAAATGTAAAACTAGATGTGCGTGTTGATTTGGCAGAATTGGATTTTCTTTAAAAAGTAAAATCCTGAACTCTCTTGAAGTCCAGGATTCGAAAATTATCATCTGCTCCTAAGGAGTCCCTTTGGGACACATTATTAATTCTATTTGACTTCGGTATAATCTTTTGGAATTTCAAACAAGCCACCTGCTAGAACTTTTTGTTCAAGTCGGGTAACTTCCAGACGACCTTTTTCAAGTCCATTCAAATCTTTTTCTACTGCCAATAAAGGCATTGAGCCATCTTTAAGTGCAACAGCCATCAGATAAGTGGAAAAATTTTCCTGCTGATTCATCAATTTTACCATTGGGGCAAAAAATGCAAATTTACCCGGTGCAACAAAAAAACTGATTTGTGTGTTGTCTTTTTCATTGGTCACTAACTGCTCGGCACATTTATATCCGAAAATTTCTTTGGTAGCTTTTGTCGTAGATGCAATGCATCCAGCAGGAGCAACAGAAGATTCACTTGTTACACGCATTCCCCACTGCTTTCGAACGCTATTCAGATAAATGAATGTATTCGCTTTTGTATCGAGAATGAAAATTTCATCAACCGTACGTGTGCCAGGGGAAAATTCATCAATGCGCACCTTGTCGCCTTTCACATAATAGACGTAATCGGTAGAGGTCGTTCCGATTTGTTTCTTGAATTCGATGATACCTTCGAAATTCTGTGCCGAGGTATAGGCAGAAAATCCAAGTGTCAAGATGAGAAGAGCAATAATTTTGCGAAGCATAGGGCTATTTTTTGATAAACGAATTTAGGTAAAAGTGGCACGTGATAAGTGGCGAGCGTAAAGTATATTGAACATTGTTTCTTAACACTTCTCATAATTAGCCAATTACAAACGAATATCATGCCAGCCTATTCTTAGATTCGCAGAAATATGTGACAAGTGGTAGGGGACAAGTGACAGGGTATTAATTTTCTCTCACTTGCCACCTGTCACCTGTCACCTGTCACCTGTCACTTGTCACCTGCCACCTGTCACTTAAAAGCGATGAATAAAAATCAGAAATTAGGTCAATGGGGCGAAGATGCTGCGGTTCGTTTTCTAAGAGGAAAAGGACTTGAAATCCGTGAGCTGAATTGGAAGTTTTTGCATTTGGAAATTGATATTGTCGCGATGGATAAGGAGGAGCTGGTAATTGTGGAAGTGAAAACGAGAGGCACAGATGCTTATGGAGAACCGGAAATGTTTGTCAATAAGCAGAAGCAAGCGAAATTAATTCGTGCAGCTAATCTATATCTCGAACAAAAAAAATTGTCGTGCGAAGTGCGATTTGATGTGGTGGGAATTATTAAGAGGAATAATGAATCTGTGTTGAAACATATTCCTGGAGCATTTCAACCATTCGGAGGTTAGTTGAATTTGTTTCGAAATCGCAAATCATTCCGGATTGAATTGCTAATGTGTAGCTTCGTATAAAACCGAATTGACGGAGAAATTCGAATCCCTATGAAATATTGTAGCCTGTTTTTACTACCTCTCTTTTTTGCATTTTCCCTGCATGCAAAACAAGTTATCTATCCACAACTCAATACGGTTATTGGCGAGCTTTATAAAAGTTACGATGTGCCTCAATCTGTAGCAGAGCACACATTGCATTTTGCAAAAAAACCTGAAGGTTGGTTTGTGCAATGGACGGATGCAACAAAATTTCCTGCAGCAGTAATTTCGGAGGAGTTGTTTTGGTCTGCAAAGCAATTAGCATACTTGCCACTTTCTACATTCAAATCAGGAAAGACTCCGATTACGGAAGAAGTGAAAAACCAAATATTTCCATATGGCGACCGATATAATTATTCTCGCAATCCCTATTATGGATATATTGGTTTTGACAAAGATGTGATTCATGATTTTAGTGAAGAAAAAATTTTGGCTGACACAATGCTTGAGGGTTTGGGACGGGCTTTTTCCAATTATGCTTTTGGTTTTACGGAACACAGTTATGGATTCCATGTTTTAAATCCAGGACTTGATGAAAAAATGAAACTTGATAGTTTTGTCCACTACGAACAATTTGCAATTGCAACATTTGACCGACTCCGAAAACAAAATTCAAATTATGAAATGCTTGCCGGTTGCTCCAATACCAAATACGCAGACGAGATCATGTCGTTTTACGATTATCTTCTTTTATTCGGGAAGGAAAATATTGCAGCACCTTATTTCAAGGAGGATTTATTCGATCCCCTCTTGCTTGGCTTTGCAAGGAGTGTTCTTGAAGAGTGCGATCCCAACGCCATACTATTTACAAATGGTGACAACGATACATTTCCTTTGGAATACCTGCAGTTTGTCAAAGGAGTTCGTTCTGATGTGACACTGCTTAATCTGTCGATGATGAATCTTGCATCAACACTTGAGCAGGCCGGGAAAGGCAAAGGGAAAGCTTTACCTGTGAAGTTTTCCTTTGACATGAAAAAATATGCTGAGAAGGAAAGTGATTATTTTCAAAATGAAAATATTGAACCCGACCCAATCACTTATGAGGAATTTTTGAATAAAAAAAAATTGCAGCAGATAAAGGGCGAAGATCAATCGAGTGATTATAGCTATTACAATTTTCCTAATTGCACTATTTCCATTGCGACTCATTTTTCCTTTTTCAAAGAAATAGAGAACTTGGTTCCTGACAGTGCATTGATGATTGACCTACACAAATCCTATTTGCTTAGAAGCGATTTTGCTCAATTGGATGTTATTCTTTCGAATCTCAATGAAAGGCCTATTTATTACACCATCACTTGCGGCGAATTGAATATTACTATTGATAAATACCTGTTCAGTGAAGGCGTGGTCAATCGGTTTATTCCATTTGAAATTTCGGGTGGAAATCCCAAGTTGATGTTCGGACAAAACTTCCTTCCGGTTGTGATGTATGACAACTTGATGAAAATTGATTTTAGCTACGCTCCGGGAATTGATAAATATGTGGGGCCAATGTTTGTGACAAATTTCAAAATGGAATATATTTTACTGGCATATGAGCTTTCCGCTTTGCAGCCTGAAAAAGCGATTCGCTTGCTGAATTATTGCGATTCATTATTCCCGCCAAGTGAATGGGAATATGGGGCAATGTGGGCTTATGGTGTTCAAACCTATTACGAGTGTGGTCAAAAGGAAAAAGGGGATCGGATCGCAATGCGTTTGTTGAGTGATTTTGAAGTGAAAGTGCAGGATACGAAAACGCCACCCGATGCCAATGAAAAATATCAGATGAATGCGGCTGTAAAGATTATTAAAAGAACAGCTTCTGATTTTGACCGCAGTGTTATTGTTGATTGGTCAAATAATTTTCTGAAAAAAAATAAAATCGAGGAAAATTAATTTTGAATTACCGAATTCAATTCAAAATTCAAAACTGAGAATTCAGAATTATTTAAAACACTTCACTCGCAACTCTTCTTGTCGTTTCACTTGTTCCCATTGTGTAAAAATGCAAACAAGGAACGCCAGCTTTCACCAATTCTTTGGATTGTTGAATGCACCAACGTATTCCAAGTTCTCTCACTTCTTTATCGTCTTTACATTTTTCAACTTCCACGAATAAATCCTGCGGAACATCAATATGGAAAAGTTTCGGAAGCGCCAGTATTTGTTTTTTCGATGTAAGAATTTTTAATCCTGGAATGATGGGAACATTTATTCCAGCTTCCTTACATTTTGATTTGAACTCAAAAAACTTTTGATTGTCGAAAAACATTTGTGTAACAATGTAATCTGCACCGGCATCCACTTTTGCTTTTAGAAATTGCATATCGGCATACAAATTTGGCGCTTCGAAATGTTTCTCGGGGTATCCTGCAACACCCACGCAGAAATGAGTTGGAGCCATATCAACAACATCTTCGTGCAGATATAAACCTTTATTCATTTCAACAACTTGTTTCACCAAATCAATTGCATAGTTGTGTCCATTTGGCTCAGGAACAAATGCGGATTCCGTCTTGATTGCATCACCGCGTAACAGCAAAACATTTTCAATTCCAAGAAACTGCAAATCGATAAGTGCACTTTCTGTTTCTTCTTTTGTAAAACCTCCACAAATAATATGCGGAACCGCATCGATGTGATATCGGTTCATAATCGCAGCACAAATTCCAACAGTGCCAGGACGTTTGCGAATGGAAACTTTTTCAAGATAACCACCATCTCGTTTTTTGTAAACGTATTCTTCACGATGGTAAGTAACATCCACAAAAGAAGGTTTAAATTCCATCAAAGGATCAATGCCTTCGTAAATGGAAGTGATGCTCTTGCCTTTTAGTGGAGGAAGAATTTCTATTGAGAAAAGCGTTGATTTCGACGCTTTGAGATGGTCTGTTACTTTCATGGTTAGTGTGTAAGCGGAGTCAAAAGTACATATTCTATTGAAAGTTGAATTGCCCGATTTGATTTCATTTATCTTTGCATTACAAATCATCAAACCGAAAATCCCTATGAAAAAAATTACTTTGTTTTTCGCAACAACATTCATCAGTGCAATTTCCTTTGCACAAACAATTCCTACTCCGGGATTTGAAACTTGGGCGAATAATGTTGAAAGTCCGCACACGTATTCTGTTCCACAGAACTGGATTTCAGGTGATGTACTTCAATCTTATATTTCCAATTTATTTGGTAATGCAACTTATGTAGTGAATGCTGTTACACAAGTGGGCTCTGCGCATGGTGGATCTTTCGCAGTGCAAATGGCCGTTGTTCAAAGTAACGCAGGCGACACCATTGCGGGATCAATTTTTTCTGAGCCATCAGCAACGAATTTTTTCAATGTAGCTTTTGGTGGACCTGGAGCAATGGGTTTTCCTTATTCAACGCGTTCTGCAAATCTTACAGGTTTTAGAAAGTTCAGCAGTGTTGGTGGCGATTCAACAACCGTTGGAGTGATCATGACAAAATGGAATACGATTACAAATACGCGTGATACACTTGTTAATACCCAGAATTATTACATCACAAATGCGGCAGCTTGGACAAGTTTCAGCCTTCCGTTGACCTATTCTTCAGGACTTACTCCCGATACTTGTTTTATTGCCGCAGGAATTGTGGCAACAACTCCACATCCAGGAACCATTTTCACGCTTGATGATTTAGCATTTACGGGATTAATTGGAATGGAAGAACAACATAGCAATCTTGCCATCGTTTCTGTTTTTCCGAATCCCTTCAGCAATAAAGCAACCTTGAGTTTCAGTAATGTAATATTGAAAAATGCATCACTTGAAATCTTTGATGTTCTCGGAAACAAAGTTCGTGTGATGTCGGATCTTAATGGAGAAAACATTACCATTAATCGTGAAGGATTGAATGATGGAATTTATTTATACAATCTTGTAAACGAAGGCGAAATAATTGCAACAGGAAAACTTTCCGTTCAATAATAATATTTCAGAAATAAGATGTCCTTTTTCCCCCGAAATATCGGAATGGAGAAAGGACATTTTTAATTCTGCACTTTATCTCCAAACATTAAACTTCAGAGAAAATTTCTTTTCCTGCAGCAACTTCATCCAATCAATAAATACTACTGCGAAAAGTAGCGCCAATCCAATAATCAGTCCTGTTATCGATTGCCATGAAATCAATCCTTTCATAAGATCTTCCGTATTTTCAGTGGCATATTTTCCCATAAAAACCGCAATACTGTCACTGATCAGTTTTCCAATAACAAATGGGGGAAGGATAAACAAAGGACTCAGTCTTGCCATTCCACCCGCAATGAACAATGGTGTTGTGGGTAAGGGCATAAGGGAATAAATTAGGATCATTGCGCGTCCTCTTCCTTTTTTTGATTTCAGTTTCTGGCCTAGAAAGTGAACATCCTCATTTTTTGCGGGATTGAAAATTTTATGCGCAAGATTTGGGATGTATAATGCGAGAATATATCTTCCAGCGATGGAACCTAATACACCGATGCCAATCACCCACCAAATATTGAGATCAAAAGTGATTTGCAAAAAGATCATAACCGTAAAAGCGGGTGGCAATGGAAGCGGAACGATATCCACCAATAAACTTCCTATGAAGACCAAAAAATATTTGCCCCACAACATCATAAAAACCTCCCCTAGTTTTATTCATTCGTTCAAATCACAAATTCATCTGAAGAATTGGGTTATTATTAAATTCTTTCACAAGATAAGCACTCAACAAGCCTTTTCGTCATATCTGGTAAATGGAATTTGGATGTTTTTTTCACCTGCTTACTATTCTCTTTTGGAGGTTTTCGTATTCCATGAAGGCCCTGCCCATTTTTTTTTATTGCATGGAAAGTATTGACGGAAACCCTGAAAGAGGGCAAATAAAATCACGTCCTGCATCCCACGTCCCACGCCCCTTTTTTCACTACCTTTGCACTCCTTAAAATAGCAATGAAGAACATCCGCAATTTCTGCATTATCGCCCATATCGACCATGGTAAATCCACTTTGGCTGATCGTTTACTTGAGTTCACAGGCACGATTTCTAAACGTGAGATGGAAAATCAGGTGCTCGATGATATGGATCTTGAAAAAGAACGTGGCATCACAATCAAGAGCCATGCGATTCAAATGAATTACAAAAGGCATGGCGTTGAATACGCGTTGAACCTAATTGATACGCCTGGTCATGTGGATTTTTCTTACGAGGTTTCACGTTCCATTGCAAGTTGTGAAGGAGCCTTGTTGATTGTTGATGCTGCACAAGGAATTCAAGCGCAAACAATTTCGAATTTATACCTGGCCTTAGGAAATGATTTGGCAATAATTCCCGTCCTCAATAAGATTGATTTGCCAAGTGCAGAACCCGAAGTTGTGAAAGATCAGATTGTTGATTTGTTGGGTTGCAAGCGTGAAGAAATTATTTCTGCATCAGGAAAAACAGGAATTGGAATCCAGGAAATTCTTGACGCAATTATTGAACGCGTGCCTTCTCCTAAAGGAGATCCGCAAGCTCCATTACAAGCCTTGATTTTCGATTCTGTTTTTAATTCTTTCCGTGGTATCATCGCTTATTACAAAGTACTGAACGGTGAAATTCGTAAAGGAGAAAAGGTGAAATTCTTCAATACAGGAAGTGAATATTTGGCAGATGAAGTTGGAAACCTCAAACTTGGTTTAGCGCCTCGTGATGTTGTAAAAACTGGTGATGTAGGATATATTATTTCAGGAATTAAGTCGGCGCGAGAAGTGAAAGTTGGTGATACAATTACTTCCGTTGCAAATCCTTGTGAAAAAGGTGTTGATGGATTTGAAGATGTGAAGCCAATGGTATTCGCTGGAATTTATCCGGTTGATACGGATGATTTCGAAGAGTTGCGATATTCCATGGAGAAATTGCAATTGAACGACGCGTCACTCACTTGGGAACCGGAAGCTTCAGCTGCTTTGGGATTTGGTTTCCGTTGTGGCTTTTTGGGAATGTTGCATATGGAAATTGTGCAGGAACGATTGGAGCGCGAATTCAACATGACAGTCATTACAACTGTCCCTAACGTTTCTTATATCGCCCATATCACCAATGGAGAAGTCATTTACATGAACAATCCGAGTGACATGCCCGATCCAAGTAAACTCGATTTTATTGAAGAGCCTTTTATCAAAGCAAATATTATTTCCAAAACAGAGTTCGTGGGTTCCATCATTAAGTTGTGCATGGAAAAACGAGGAATTATTTTGAATCAAACCTATCTTACAACTGATCGTGTTGAATTGGTTTTTGAAATACCATTGGGAGAAATCGTTTTTGATTTTTATGATAAACTGAAATCCATTTCCAAAGGTTATGCATCTTTCGATTATCATCCAATAGATTATCGCCAATCCGATCTTGTAAAACTGGATATTCTCATCAATAGCGATCAAGTGGATGCGTTGTCTGCATTGATTCACCGTACTCGTGCACATGAGTTTGGAAAAAAGATTTGCGAAAAATTGAAGGAATTAATTCCACGTCAACAATTTCAAATTGCTATTCAGGCTGCAATCGGAGCAAAAATTGTTTCCCGTGAAAACATTTCCGCCATGCGAAAAGACGTAACAGCGAAATGTTATGGAGGTGATATTTCTCGTAAGCGAAAATTGCTTGAGAAGCAGAAGGAAGGAAAGAAGCGAATGCGTCAAGTGGGCAACGTAGAAATTCCGCAGAGTGCGTTTATGGCAGTGTTGAAATTGGATTGATTTCCCAATCAAAAATTATTTAAAATAATCCTTGCTGGTAATTGAACGTTGAGTTTTTGCGTCGTTTGGCCGACTCAATAAGATCAGCTTGAAAAAAATGATCCCAAAAAGAAGCCGCCCCTTTTCAGAGACGGCCCTTACCATATTCCATGGGTCATTGCAAAACTATTTTCTTCACACCTGTTTTTCCTGTCACTTTATCAGAAACAGAAACAAGGTAAACTCCCGGCGTTTGTCCAGTGAGATCAACACTGACTTTGTTTCCGGTGAGCACTTGGGAAGAAATGGTTTGTCCGAGTAAATCGGTGACAGTTATCAATTTTTCATTGTTGTCTTTTGTGACAACATAAATTTCACCACTTGTTGGATTGGGCATCAACTGGAATGAAAGTGGCATTGGTGTAACGATTCCTGTTGACAACATCACCACCATGGTTTGATTGATGGTAATGCTACATCCTCCAGTGGAAATTACCACTTGCACGTTTACAACACCTGGTGTAAGGTACGTGTGATTTGCACTTGCGCCAGTTCCACTTGCCGCATCGCCGAAATCCCAAGTGTAAATGGAGTTAGGGGAATTGGAGCTTGCTGTTAATACCGTATTTATTCCTGTCCAAGTTGTATCCGGAATAATTGCGCTTGCGGTCAATACAAAAGTTGAGTTTAAATACAACGGAGTTGTTCCGTTCACCATGTTCACTGTGTTGGTTCCAAAACACCAAATCCCATCTGCATCCCTTACCGTATCAATTGGTGCTCCTGTCAAAAATGCCCTCTCTTCTAATGCACGGACTCCATTTGCAAGATTATTCGGGATGATTGTTCCCCAATGAAAATTCAATGAGTCTACTTTATTTTTATAAAAAGTTGCGGTACTTGGTAATTGTTTAATCATCATTCCATCATTTTCAACTATGGCAATAGAAATTGGTCTCCCCGTTGCAGTAGTGTTATCGTAAATGCAGATGAAATTTTTCGTTGCAGCATTCAAGGAATCATACAAAGCCGAACCTTGTGTTGCATTCAAGGAACTTGTACCAAAATTCAAAACGGTTGTATGGTAGGCAGCAAAATCCAATTTTGTTGTCACAAGTGTTCCACCCGCCCCATTATTGAGCATTATTTTCGGACAAAGAATTCTTCCTGGAGTAAATCTGGCACTTCCTGTTGGTTCAATACCAAACCAAGCTTTTAAGTGTCCGTTTGCGTCCGCCACAAGTGAATCATATCCTGTATTTAAAGTCATACTTGCATTGGCCGATCTTCTTATGACACCACTTACCGTATTGACAAAATAGGGGTTGCCCGCACCAAGCGATGCTGGAGCTGGGTTTAACGTATCAAGGGCACAGTAATAATGGTAGGTGGCACCAGGGGTAAATCCACTAATGTCGCCCCAAAACCAAAATGGAATTCGGTTGTTATTGGTTGCTGTATTTCCTTCCACATATTGCGAAACGATTGCATTGCTCACAATGGGTTGCGCAAACAACATTCCTGGAAATGCAAAAGCGAGTAGGGTAATGAATTTTTTCATGCTTGGGTGGAGTTTCTTCAGTAAAACTAGTTCACCCTCCTTCACGCTTAGATTAGGCTAAAGTATAGTTGTTAATAACCTATTGTTGATTTCCTCGGGTTGTTAATGTTTATAGGTCTTATAGGAGATTTGGTGCAACAAAATCGCGGTTTAAATAAGTTAATAAGTAGTCTGGAATGGATTTGCAAAACTTAAAAAATATGACCGAGGTCATTTTCTATTTGGAAAATATAAGGCTTAGCGGTATTCTTGCATCAGCATACACAAATATTTGCTCTTAAACCCTATTCCCGAAAAAATGAAAAAACTTACTCTATTAGTAGGATTGTCTTTCATGCAATATCAAATTGCAGATGCACAATCCTTGACATTAAATTACACGGGCGGCGTTCAAACTTATACTGTTCCCCCATGTGTTACTTCATTAACTGTGGATGTTCAGGGAGCGCAAGGTGGCCTTGGTGCACTTGGATGCGGTGGTTATCAAGGGCTACCTGGATTAGGTGGAAGAACTCAAGCTACAATAACTGTGACGCCCGGTGATGTCATAAACATTTATGTTGGAGGTGCTGGTGCGCCTGATAATAATACATCTGCAGCTGGTGGATTCAATGGTGGCGGAATCGGTATGATGGAATCCAACTATACTTATTATGGTGGTGGTGGAGGAGGTGGTGCATCGGATATTCGATTGAATGGAAATGCTCTGACCGATAGAATTGTTGTTGCTGGTGGTGGTGGCGGCGGTGGCTCCGATGGATGTACTTGCAATGGTTTAGATGGTGGACACGGTGGTGGTTTAGTTGCAAATCCTGGACAGCCAGGATCAATTTGCAGCTGCAATCCAAGTGGGCAAGGAGGAACACAATCTGCAGGCGGTGTAAAAGGAGATTGGGGATGTAATTGCGATGCGCAAGCAGGTGTGTTTGGTCAAGGCGGGAATAGCAATTCAACAAGTTGTGGCGGCCCTACAGGCGGCGGCGGCGGCGGCGGCGGATATTATGGCGGCGGCGGCGGCGGATTAGGTGCTGGTGGTGGTGGAAGCAATTACACGGTTGTTTCAGCTACAGGTGTTGTAAATACAGCAGGATTCAAAAGTGGAGATGGTGTTGTAATAATCACACCGAATAACGGTATTCAAGCCCCTGGTGCAATAACAGGAAACGCAACAATTTGTGCAAATGCTTCTGGTAGTTATTCAATTTCCAGTTTGCTTGGTGCAACTTCATATACCTGGACAGTTCCTGCCGGATCTACCATTAATTCTGGTCAAGGCACAACTGCAATTAATATCACAGCAGGAAGTACAGCGGGAAACATTACAGTTAGTGCAACTTTTCCTTGCGGTACAAGCACACCAACAACATTTGCCCTCTCTATTAATTCAGCTCCAACAGTGGTTGCCAATTCAACAGCAGCAGCAGTATGTGCAGGAAATAGTGTGACATTAACAGGAAGTGGAGCTTCAACCTACGCTTGGTCTGGCGGTGTAACGAATGCCGTTGCTTTTGTACCAGTCTCAACCTTGACTTATACTGTTACAGGAACAGGTGCTACTGGATGTACCAATACAGCAACAACTACAGTCACTGTCAATCCAATACCAACAGTAGTAGCCAATTCATCATCAGCAATTGTTTGTAGTGGCAGCAGTGTAACACTTACAGGAAGTGGAGCAACAACTTATTCATGGTCTGGTGGTGTAACAAATGCAGTTTCTTTTGTGCCGGTTTCTACTTTGACTTATACAGTTACTGGAACAAGTGGCGCAGGTTGTACTAACACAGCAACAACAACAGTAACGGTCAATCCAATTCCTACAGTAGTTGCCAATACTACAGCTGCTGCAGTTTGTTTGGGAAATAGTGTAACACTTACTGGTGGAGGAGCCATTTCCTATATATGGGATAACAGTGTAACAGATGGTGTTTCTTTTGCCCCTACTGCAACAACAACTTACATGGTTACAGGAACTGATGCAAGTGGTTGTGTCAATACTGCAACAACAACAATAACTGTTAATGCTCTTCCAATCGTAACCATTAACAGTACGGCAGCTTTAGTTTGTTTGGGAAATAGCGTAACACTTACTGGTGTCGGTGCAAGTGTTTATTCTTGGACAAATAGTGTAATGGATGGAGTTTCTTTCGTACCAAATTCCACAATTACCTACACGGTTACAGGAACAGATGCGAATGGTTGTTCTAATACAGCAACAACAACAGTTACCGTTAATTCAAATCCAATTGTAAATCTTGGACAAAACATAACTCAATGTGGAGGGATAGTCATTCTTGATGCTGGAAATGTTGGGTCAACTTACTTGTGGAGTGATGCAAGTAACAATCAAACTTTAACTGTCAATTCAACTGGAACTTATTTTGTTAATGTAACCGATGGAAATGGTTGCATTGGCGAAGACACAACAACAATAACTATCCATGTGCTTCCTACCGTAACAGGAACTTCTGCAAGTTCAGTTGTCTGTGTTGATGATGCTTCGGTTGCATTGACAGGAACACCAATTGGAGGAGTATGGAGTGGATTAGGTGTTACAGGTTCTAACTTCAGTCCAATTGGAGCAGGCGTTGGCGCACAAACGCTTATTTACACTTTTACAGATTTAAATAATTGTGCTGGTACAGCAAACGTTAATATTCAGGTTAATGCTTGCACTGGTGTGACTGAAACATCACTTGCAAATGGTGTCAATGTATTTCCAAATCCTAACGCAGGAACATTCACAATTTCAGTGAATGCTAGTCTTGGCAATGTGAAAATTGAAATGGTTGATATGCAAGGACGATTAGTTTATTCTTCATTGGAGAATAATGTAAATGCAGGATTCACAAAATCGATTTCTTTGGAAAGTGTTTCCAATGGAATTTACATGCTTCGTTTAACAACAAGTTCGGAACAACAAATTTTTAAAATCGCTGTGCAGAAATAAATTTCAACATACCCGTTAATTAAAGTCCTCAGTCATTTTTGACTGGGGACTTTCTTTTTATAATTATTAATTTTTTTAAATACCTTTTTTAATTGCGACGCCAACCTTATTCTTGATAATTTTCATTTACATTAGACAATTCAACGCGCACTAAAACACAATATCATGAAGAAAATCTACAAAAACATTTTTTCGCTTTTCCTTGCAGGAGTGAGCATTTCACTTTGTGCACAACCAACAACTTTCAATTTCACAGGAGGAGTTCAAACTTATGTTGTGCCTGTTTGTGTTACATCTGTAACCATTAACGCTTATGGCGCTCAAGGAGGTGGACCTGTTGGAGGTCTTGGTGGAAGCGCAACAGCAACAATTCCTGTCATTAGTGGTTCTACGCTTTATATTTATGTTGGAGGACAACCCACAACACGACCAGGTGCTGGCAGTGGAGGTTATAACGGAGGCGGCGCCGTAAATGCACTTCCATGTGGAGGCGGTACAAATGACGGATGGGGTGGAGGTGGAGCATCTGATGTTCGAACTTCTGTTAGCATTTCAAATAGAATCATAGTTGCTGGAGGTGGTGGTGGACAAGGATGGACAAGCGGAGCAGGTGGAGCAGGTGGTGGCTTGACAGGAAGCGATGGAGCAGCAAGTTGGATCGGTGGCACACAGGGATTTGGTGGAACCCAATCAGCTGGTGGAGCAGGTGGTTTTTACAGTCCTAGCTCTGCAGGAGCAGGGAGCCTAGGTTTGGGAGGTGATGCTGGACCTCTCAGTGGATATTGCATTGGTGGCGGTGGCGGTGGCGTTATTATGGTGGTGGTGGTGGATATGTTTCTGCTGGTGCTGGAGGTTCTTGTTACATCTCTTTTCCAGGAAGCACAGCAACCGCAACTACGGCAGGAATTCATACAGGTAATGGTCAAGTAGTAATCACTCCTGTTTCTGGTATTTCAAATCCAGGAGCAATAACAGGTTCCGCAGCACTTTGTGCAAATGCTTCAGGAAATTATTCAATAGTTAGTATGCCTGGCGCAACTTCCTATACATGGACAGTTCCAGCAGGTACAACAATTAATTCAGGACAAGGAACAACAGCAATCAATATCACAGCAGGAAGTACTTCTGGAAATATTTCTGTTACTGCAACATTCCCATGTGGCACCAGTTCACCAACAACATTTTCACTTACCATTAATCCAGCACCAACAGTTGTTGCCAATTCAACAGCAGCTGCAGTGTGTGCTGGTAGCAGTGTTACATTATCTGGAAGTGGCGCAACAACTTATACTTGGTCTGGTGGTGTTACCAATGCAGTTGCTTTTGTTCCTATGTCAACATTGACTTACACAGTAACAGGAACTTCTGCAGGTTGCAGCAATACAGCAACAACAACAGTAACAGTGAATCCTATTCCGACAGTTACTGCCAACAGTACCGCAGCTTCAGTTTGTGCAGGAACAAGCGTAACACTTACAGGTGGTGGTGCTTCAACTTATGCATGGTCTGGTGGTGTAACAAATGCAGTTTCATTTGTTCCTGTGTCAACATTGACTTACACGGTAACTGGAACTTCTGCAGGTTGCAGCAATACAGCAACAACAACAGTAACAGTAAATCCACTTCCAACAATTGCGGCCAACACAACGGCAGCAGCAGTTTGTGTAGGAGCAAGTGTTACACTTACAGGAAGCGGGGCTTCAACTTATATATGGTCAGGCGGAGTAACGAATGCAGTTTCATTTATTCCAGTTTCAACATTGACATATACTGTCACAGGAACAGATGCTAATGGTTGTACAAATACAGCAACGACAACAGTAACAGTAAATCCAATTCCAACAATCACTGCCAACAGCACAGCTGCTGCAGTTTGTGCTGGCGGAAGCGTAACACTTAATGGTGGTGGCGGACTTGTTTATTCTTGGACCAATAGTGTAATGGATGGAGTTTCTTTCGTGCCTAATTCCACAATTACCTACACGGTTACAGGAACAGATGCGAATGGTTGTGCGAACACAGCTACAACTACAGTTACTGTCAATTCAAATCCAATTGTAAGTCTTGGACAAAACGTAACACAATGTGGTGGTACGGTTATCCTTGATGCAGGAAATGTTGGATCAACTTACTTGTGGAGTAATGCAACAACAGCTCAAACACTTTCAGTGTCAACAACAGGAACCTATTTTGTAGCTGTGACAAATGCAAGTGGATGTTTTGGTGCGGATACAGTAACGGTAACTATCAATACAAACCCAACTGTAACAGGAACCGCTACCACAAACACAGCATGTTTATCAGACGCATCAATTGCATTGACAGGAACACCTGCCGGTGGAACATGGAGCGGCCCTGGTGTAACAGCATCATCCTTCTCACCTGCAACTGCAGGAGTTGGAGCACAAACAACCAGCTACAGTTTCACAGATGCAAACGGTTGCACTGGAGTTGCCACAGTTGTAATTACTGTGAACATATGTACAGGTGTTGTTGATCAAACCTTGTCAAATGGAATCAACGTTTTTCCAAATCCGAACAATGGAACATTCACCATTGCAGTTGATGCAAACCTTGGTGATCTTACTCTTGTAGTAACGGATATGCAAGGAAGAGTTGTTTATTCTTCATTGGAGAATAACGTTCACTCAGGATTTGTAAAACAAATCAGTCTTGACACACAAGCATCAGGATTGTATCTTTTGCACATCATTGCAAATGGAGAACAGAAAACACAAAAGATTTCTGTACAGAAATAAATTTCAATAAGTAGAAATGAAAAGCGGGAGATGAATAATCTCCCGCTTTTTTACTTATAAGTATCAAGATAAAATTTAACACAGAAATAATATTCTCAAATTATGCTCTAGACCTACTATCAAAAAAGGGAAAAAACTATTTGATTTTTTGCTTTATAAATTTTTCAACTCGATTGTTGCAGCTTGGATTTGTTCAATACTCTTTTTTGCTTTACATTAGCATAGCAAATACCCCTATTTTATTAACCACTGTTTACCTCATCATGTGTTACACATGATGTGAGGTTATTATTGTTGCAGGCATTTGCATTTATCCGTCATTTTTTTTAACCAAACACAATAAACATGAAAAAACTTTTCAAAAAAACCTTTACATTTTTTCTCGCAGGAGCAAGCATTTCACTTTCTGCACAAACACTGACATTTAATTATACTGGTGGGGTTCAAACCTATACTGTTCCAACTTGTGTTACTTCAATTACTGTTGACGCAAAGGGCGCTCAAGGTGGTGGCACAGGAGGTTTCGGTGGTCGTGTTCAATGTACAATGCCTGTCACTCCTGGCGATGTCTTAAATATTTATGTGGGCGGACAAGGTGGCCCAGAAATAAGTAATTCAGCTGGAGGATTTAATGGAGGAGGAACTGCTGGTACATGTTCAGTGAGTTATCCTGGTGCAGGTGGTGGTGGTGCTTCTGATATCAGAGTGAACAGTACAGCTCTCGCAAATCGTGCGGTTGTTGCGGGTGGTGGTGGTGGAAGTCATCCTATTAATAGTTCAAGTAATGCAGGAGTTGGAGGTGGACTTTTAGGCGGTAATGTTGCCAGTACTGGAAATAGTTGCCTTGCAACTTATGCTACAGGTGGAACGCAATCAGCAGGTGGAGCTGCAGCAACACCAACTGCATCTTGTTGTTTTTTCACTCCTGTTCCTGGTGGAAGTTTTGGGGTAGGTGGAAACGGAGCTGGACCAAGTCCAAATTGTAATAATGGCGATGGTGGTGCTGGTGGTGGTGGTGGATGGTATGGTGGCGGTGGCGGTGGCACATATTCCTCTGGCGGTGGTGGTAGTAGTTACACAGCTGTAGGAGTTACCGCAGTAACACATACACAAGGATTCCAATCTGGCAATGGCTCGGTAGTAATTACTTTGGTTGGCGGTATTCCCAATCCAGGAGTCATTACAGGCAGTTCAACAATTTGTGCAAATGCTTCTGGTAGTTATTCCATTGCAAGCATGGTTGGTGCAACTTCCTATACATGGACAGTTCCAGCAGGCACAACAATTAATTCAGGACAAGGAACAACAGCAATTAATATCACTGCAGGAAGCACATCAGGAAATATTTCTGTTACAGCAACTTTCTCATGTGGCACAAGTTCACCAACTACATTTTCACTTACCATTAATCCATCACCAACAGTTGTTGCCAATTCAACAGCAGCTGCAGTGTGTGCCGGTAGCAGTGTGACATTAACAGGAAGTGGAGCAACAACTTATTCTTGGTCAGGTGGAATAACAAATGCGGTTTCATTTGTTCCAGTTTCAACAGCAACTTACACAGTGACTGGAACTTCTGCAGGTTGTAGCAATACAGCAACAACAACAGTAACAGTGAATCCAATTCCAACAGTGGTAGCCAATTCAACAGCTGCCACAGTTTGTACAGGAACTAGTGTAACACTTACAGGAAGCGGAGCATCAACGTATGCTTGGTCCGGTGGCGTAACGAACGCAGTTTCATTTGTTCCAGTTTCAACATTGACATACACTGTCACAGGAACAAGTGCAGCAGGTTGCACCAATACGGCAACAACCACAGTAACAGTGAATCCACTTCCGATGGTAACGGCAAATTCTTCAGCAGTCGCAGTTTGCGCTGGAAATAGCGTAACGCTCACTGGCGGTGGCGCATCAACTTACATTTGGTCAGGTGGCGTAACGAATGCGGTTTCATTTGTGCCAGTTTCAACATTGACATACACAGTAATAGGAACCGGTGCGAATAGTTGCATCAATACAGCAACAACAACAGTAACAGTGAATCCACTTCCGACGGTTACGGCCAATAGTACTGCAGCAGCAGTTTGTGCAGGTAGCAGTGTAACACTTTCAGGCGGCGGAGTGGTTTCCTATACATGGGACAACAGTGTATCAGACGGCCTTTCTTTTGTGCCTGTTGCAACAAATACTTACGTCGTTACAGGAACTGATGCAAATGGATGTATCAATACAGCAACAACCACAGTAACGGTAAATCCACTTCCAATTGTTGTTGCCAATTCAACAGCCACTGCAGTTTGTGCGGGTTCACCTGTAACATTGACAGGTGGTGGAGCAACAACCTATGCATGGGATAACAATGTTGTTGATGGCGTTTCATTTGTGCCAAGTGCAACAATCACTTACATGGTAACAGGAACAGATACAAATGCTTGTGTTAATACAGCAACAACCACTGTAACTGTAAATCCACTTCCAACTGTAACAGGAACGGCAACAACAACGACAGCATGTTTGGCAGATGGCTCAATTTCATTGACAGGAACACCTGCCGGTGGAACATGGAGCGGCCCTGGTGTAACAGCATCAAGCTTCTCACCTGCAACCGCAGGAGTTGGCGCACAAACTGCCAGCTACAGTTTCACAGATGCAAACGGATGTTCCGCGATTGCAGCAGTTGTTATTACTGTGAATGCATGTACAGGTGTTGTTGATCAAACCTTGTCAAATGGAATAAGCATTTTTCCAAATCCGAACAATGGAACATTCACCATTGCAGTTGATGCAAACGTTGGTGATCTTGCAATGGAGGTAACGGATATGCAAGGACGCGTTGTTTATTCTTCAGTAGATAATAACGTTCATTCAGGATTTGTAAAGCAGATCAGTCTTGATACACAATCTTCAGGATTATATCTTTTGCACATCATTGCAAATGGAGAACAGAAAACACAAAAGATTTCTGTACAGAAATAAATTTCAATAATTGAAAATGAAAAGCGGGAGATGAATAGTCTCCCGTTTTTTTTTACCAAGAACTGTTTAACAAAAGTTTGCACTTAAAGATTTTTTCAAATTATCTTTAGAAACCCATCAAAATCAAGGTTTTTTTTTCATTTTCTCAACTCATGACTCAAGCCTAAATTTTTGGATTTGTATTTTATCCCTTTTTTGATTTACATTAGCAGAGCAAATACTAATTGTAATTTTCATGACCCATTCTCAAAATTCAATTGTTGGTTTTTGAGAATTATGTTTATTACTGTTGAGGTTTTTTTTACACTCTGTTATTATTAAAAATAAAAACTAAACACGATTTAAAAATGAAGAAACTTTACAAAAATATTTTCGTGATATTTCTCGCAAGTGCGAGTGTTTCTCTTTCTGCACAGCCAGTAACATTTACTTATACCGGAGGGGTTCAAACGTACACTGTTCCTGTTTGTGTAACCTCCATAACAGTTGATGTTATGGGTGCAAAAGGAGGAGATGGTGTGAATGCATCTGTTGGTGGTAATGGAGGAAGAGTTCAGGGGACTATTGCAGTTACACCGGGTCAAGTATTAGATATTTATGTAGGTGGGGTTGGATTTAATTGTGCCACTTGCGGAACAGGTGGCTTTAATGGAGGTGGAGGAACAATTGCTGGTGCAGGACAAGAAGCTGGAACTGGTGGAGGCGCATCAGATATTAGAATTACTCCTTATGCATTAGCAAACAGAATTTTTGTTGCAGGTGGTGGTGGTGGCGGTGGCTTTACTGGTCCTACTGCTAATGGAGGTGCTGGTGGAACATTAACTGGAGGTACTGGTGCTACTTGGAACGGATATCCAGGTGGAACAGGCGGAACACAAGTCAGTGGTGGTATTGGAGGAATTGGATCTACTTGGAGCCAACCAAATGCAATTGATGGTTCCTTGGGACTTGGTGGTTCTGGTCAAGGTTGGTCAGGTGGCGGTGGCGGTGGTGGTGGTGGTTATTTTGGCGGCGGCGGCGGATTTATTGGTGGCGGTGGTGGCGGTAGTAATTATGCTGATGTTGGAGCAACAGCAGTTACACATACACAAGGATATCAAACTGGAAATGGACAAGTGGTTATTACACCTATCAATGGCGTTAGTAATCCCGGAGCAATAACAGGCAGTGCAACAATTTGTGCAAATGGTTCCGGTAATTATTCGATCGCAAGTTTAGTTGGAGCAACTTCCTATACATGGACAGTTCCAGTGGGGTCAACAATTAATTCAGGGCAAGGAACAACAGCAATCAATATTACTGCTGGAAGTACTGCTGGAAATATTTCGGTTACTGCAACATTCCCATGCGGTACAAGTTCACCAACAACACTTTCACTTTCAATTAATGCATCACCAGCAGTTACAGCCAACAGCACTGCAGCAACAGTATGCGCTGGAACAAGCGTCATACTCACAGGTGGTGGTGCAACATCGTATACATGGTCTGGTGGTGTAACGAATGCAGTTTCTTTTGTTCCGCTTTCAACATTGACCTACACAGTAACAGGAACAGGTGCTAATGGTTGTACCAATACGGCAACAACAACGGTAACAGTTAATCCACTTCCAGCGGTTGTTGCGAATTCTACTGCAGCAGCTGTTTGTGCAGGTGGCAGTGTAACACTTACAGGAAGCGGAGCAACAACTTATGCATGGTCCGGTGGCGTAACGAATGCCGTTTCTTTTGTTCCTGTTTCAACAATAACATACACACTTACAGGTACAGGTGCTAATGGTTGTATCAATACAGCAACAACAACAGTAACAGTGAATCCACTTCCAACAGTTGTTGCCAATGCAACAACAACCTCTGTTTGTGCTGGTAGCAGTGTAACGCTTACAGGAAGCGGTGCTGCAACTTATGCATGGTCTGGTGGTGTTATCAATGCAGTTTCATTTGTTCCCCTTTCAACATTAACATATACTGTAACAGGAACAAGCGCTGCGGGTTGTGTCAATACTGCTACAATTACAATAACATTGCATTCACTTCCAACAGTTGTTGCCAATTCAACGGCGGCAGGAGTTTGCACAGGGGCATCCGTAATCTTGACTGGTAGCGGTGCAATATATTATTCATGGTCGAGTGGTGTATCGGATGGCATTTCTTTTGTACCTGTTTCTACAGCTACCTATACTGTAACAGGAACTGATGCAAATAATTGCACCAATACAGCAACAACTACGGTAGCTGTAAATCCATTTCCAGTTGTTACAGCAACGGCTTCTATCACAACAGCATGTTTTAACGATGGAGCAATTTCATTGACAGGAACACCGATTTCAGGAACATGGAGCGGACCTGGTGTAACGTCATCTTCATTTACACCTTCATTAGCAGGAGTTGGAGCACAAACTGCAACCTACAATTATACAGATGCAAATGGATGTTCTTCAGTTGCAACAGTTGTAATTACTGTGAATTTTTGTACTGGACTTGTTGATCAAACCTTGTCAAATGGAATCAACATTTTTCCAAATCCTAATAATGGAACATTCACCATTGCAGTTGATGCAAACGTTGGTGATCTTACAATGGAGGTAACGGATATGCAAGGACGAGTTGTTTATTCTTCAATTGAGAATAACGTTCATTCCGGTTTTGAAAAACAGATTAGTCTTGATACACAATCTTCAGGATTGTACTTCTTGCGCATCATTGCTAATGGTGAACAGAAAATACAGAAGATTTCAGTTCAGAAATAAATTTTAATTATTGAAATTAAAAAGCGGGAGATGAATAATCTCCCGTTTTTTTTATTTGAAAGGTTAATCATTCACTACAAGGTTTCAATTCAATTCGAAATGTGTTTTTTTAAATAAAAATAATTACGGTCAAATCGCGCCATGAAATCCCAATCTTCAGACTGATAGGGAAACCTTATCCATTTCCGATGCTATTGATTAGTTCGTTTTATCGTTCTGTCAACAAATACAAATCCTTCAATCGGAATAAAATGAAGTTTGGAAATTTCTTGTTGTGGTAATATCCTCACAGTTGTTTCAGGAGAAATCTGAATCACCACTTCCTTTTCCTTGTCACGCTTTTTTTGAATTACAACGCGTAAACTGTCCATGTATTTTCCTGAAAATGTATCTGAAGCTTCTTTTCGAGAAATTACCTGAAAAGTTCCAGTCCCCGCTGCTTTCTGATTATGGTATTGACATTTACTCGACCATGACAATGACAATGGAACTGAAATGGCGATAATGCCCACCACTGAAAACCGCTGCAAGAGTTTGTTCATAGGAATGATTTTTTGCCGATATCAGTATTAAATCGCTGTTCAGGATTTCCGATGCTGCAATTCATGATCTGAGATTTTCATTGGCTTCATATTTTCATGCGAATGCGATTCTTTATTTGTTGTGTACGCTCCGTTATGTGGAACGTGGTATGTTTTTAAAATATCACTCCACAATTTCTGATTCTGTTTCAATACCAGATTATACTGGTTGCTTATTTCTTCAGTTGCTTTAATGTTGATTTCAATGGAGGATTCAAGTTGCTTTTTAAACGCATTGGAGGTGGTGTCAAGAATTTTTTTCGAGGCTTCAATTTGGTCAACCAATGTTTCCTTGTATTTCTCACTCATTGCAACCCAATTGAATCCCTTGCCTAGTGTTCCTCCTGTAAAAGAGGAAAGTAAGTTTTGGTTAAGGTCAATAACCTGTTTCATTGTTTTGTCAATCTCCGAAAGAAAAGAGGCCTGAGAATTATTCCCAGAGAAATTTGAAAATGAATTCAAAAACCATTTGGACCAATCCTTTTCAAAATACAAGTTGATAAACTTTCTGTTTAAATTCCAAGGGTTGCCGTTTCCTAAACTTGTTTTGAGGAAATGGGTATAGAAGTCGGTAACCGAATCCATTTGTTTTTTATACAATTCCTTTATCGCAACATTTGTGTTGCCGAATAATGTTTCCATCGTTTTTGCATTTTCATTCAATGCTTCGTAAGTGGTTTTTGTCGTGTTCATGTTTTTGTGTTTTAAATTTGTAGAACAAGATTAAAACATTAAGAAGCAAAAGACCTTGAGAAAGATCATTACGATGCATGATAAATTGGAGGATTTCAAAAGCTGAATGAAACTCAAACAATTTCTTTTTAAGCTCTTTGCAAGTGGAATGGCCTTCAATCACTATTATTGTCGACCTACCAATAAGTAATTTGGGGACTCTTGCTTCAGTCCTTTCCTCATTCTCATTCAAGCATAACAAATACTGTTTGCTTTATAAAACCCAAGAAATTATCAATTGAAGTTTTGGTCAGAAAGTTTTGACTTCTTACCTGACAAATTAAAACGTTTTGTTTTATTCTTGGTTATTTGATATTGGAATTGAAAATTTAAAACTTGTGCCTTTTCCAATTTCACTTTCTGCCCATATTTTTCCACCATGTTTTTCTACAAGCTCTTTGCAGATCAATAAACCCAATCCTGTTCCTTTCTCATTGTTGGTGCCAGGTGTTGTTGTGATTTTTGTAATGGAAAATAAATCAATTAATCGATTGGGTGTAATTCCAACTCCATTATCTGAAACAGTAATAATAATTTCTGTAAATTTCATTTCCGCTGAAAGAAAGATTTCCCCACCTGCATTGGTGAATTTAATTGCGTTGGCAACAAGGTTTCTAATAATGGTAATGATCATGTTTTTATCTGCACGAATACTTGTTTTGTCCTCTGCAGAATAATTGATGGTAATGTTTTTATTTGCAGCGCTTAACTTTGTATTTTCAATTAATTCAGCAAATATATTTCCAAAATTAATTTCCTGCGGCACAATCGGAAATTTGTCGGATTGGGATTTTATCCAAATTAGAATGTCTTCCAATAAAGCATGGACTTTCATTGCAGCAACACTTGCCATATTCAATTGTTTTTCAATGTCATTCAAATTGGAATTGTGAATGTTTTCAATTGAAAAGTCAAGCATGCTAATGACATTGTTGAAAGGACCTTTTATGTCGTGTGCCAGAATAAAAATAAATCGGTCTTTATCTTCATTGAGTTTTAATAGATCTTGATTCTGTTTTTTTATGATCTCCTCTGCAATTTTGCGTTCCGTGATATCCATTGAAATCCCAATTATTCCAATGGTTTCTCCGTTTGAATTGACAAATGGAATTTTGTTGGTGTTAAGCCATTTGGATACGCTCTCCGTTTCCCATGGTTCTTCTATGTTCAATTTTGCAATGCCTGAATTGATTACCGATAAGTCATCCAAGAAATATTTCTGTGCTACTTCCTCTGGATAGAATTCACTAATATTTTTCCCTACTAATTCTGCCTTTTCTTTGCTATGTGCAAGTGCAATGAATTTATTTACATAAACGAATCTATTTTCTTTGTCTTTATAAAATAAAAGTCCAGGAACATGATCAATAATTGATTCAAGAAGTTTCGATAAATCTTGATGTTGCTCTGAACGCTCTTTTAATTCAAAGGTTAAGTTTTCTGCTATCTTTTGTGCTCTACCTTTTAGATTTAATAATAAATGAACCAAAAGGGAAAGCAATACGCTTATTATCAAACCGCAAATTATTAAAAGGAGAACTTTACCTTGAAGAAATAAATTTGCATTCTTCGGTTGACTAAAACAGATGATCCATTTCTTGCCGTTAAATTCAAGTGTGGAATTCATTTTATCGGAAGTCGAATCATTCTTTTGGTATAAGTCTGCTTTTTGACTGTTGAACAAAAGGGATTGATTTGAAACGGAGTCATCATAAATAAGCAATGAAGTATTTTCTAAATGGCCAACATTCCAACGACCTAAAATGCCTTCCATTAAATCGTTCAAACGATAGGGACTATAAACCCATCCAATAATGGCAGCTCTGCGTTCGTCAATGGTGTTGGTCGAGAAATTTCTTTTGTAAACAGGGACATACATTAATGCTCCGGCTTGGATATCTTTCTGCGTTTCCTGTACAAGCGCAACCTTTCCTGATATTG
The DNA here is from genome assembly GCA_903873905.1 of uncultured Flavobacteriales bacterium. GTDB lineage: Bacteria > Bacteroidota > Bacteroidia > Palsa-965 > Palsa-965. The sequence goes on along the minus strand of CAIQQJ010000136.1, from coordinate 3,005 downwards.
CGGCAATGTCGTTGTCTCTCGATTGCTCCATTGCTTTTCGCCGTACAGGTTCGGAAAACATATCATAACCAAAGGCTCGTTTATTTTTATCGTTAAATGGTTCGAGATAAATAATCGAGGTGTATATGGCTCGATCATTATCAGGCTTCACATTATAAGTCGGGAAACCTTCATTTCTAATACTTGTAATATGATTTTGTAATTGATTTTTGGGAATTATTAATGAAAAACCAACACCCAAAATGCCCGGTAAATTTTTATCTATTTTACTATTGGCAATAAAAAGTTTCCAATCATTTCTTGTGACATTTTCGTTGTTATTTAGAAAGGATGCGGTGAGTCGCAATAACAAGGCGTGTTCGTGAAGGCGAGTGGAAATTTTCGTTTTGATTGCGTTGCAAAGCGAACTATATTCTAATTTGCTTTTTGATTCTATTTCGCCTTCTACATAATGCGCCGAGCTTGCAGTGAGTAGTATTCCTGCCAATAGAATGAAGATCGCAATCCATAAATTATTTCTATTGGAAAATGCGTTCATAGTATAGAAATGATTTTACGAAAAGGATAGAAAGAATGGGCAATAGTTGTGAGGAAAATGTAATAGTACGCATATTTCATACCATTGAAAGGAATAATAAAAATTGTATGATATTCTATTGGTTCCAATATTTGGTTCCAAAATTTGTGATGGAATTTTAGACAAAACCTTGCAGAAGTGAGACAAATCACGCTTCTTTGTCGCCGAAATCATTTTGTTATTTAACCAATGGATGTTCCTTTGGCAAAACCCTTAAAAACAAGAAAAATGAAAAAATCATTACTCGTTACTGCGCTATTCAATTTAGTTTTTTGTTTCAGTGCTTTTTCACAGTGGAATACAATGGCATCTATGCTAACAGGTCGCGGTCAACATGCGGCGATTGCACATCCAAATGGCAAAGTATATGTTTGGGGTGGGTATGATTTAACCAATACTTTTTCCAGCCTAGAGATCTACGATCAAGCAAGTAATTCTTGGAGTGCAGGCGCACCCTTACCAACAGTCAGTCGCGGTTTTGCTTCGGCATTAGGCCTAGATTCAATGATCTATAGTTTTTCAGGCGTAGATTTGAGTGGCACGATTACCTCTTGTTATAAATATAATGTAACAACAAACTCTTGGACAACTCTTGCTCCAATTCCAACACCAGTTTGGGAAAGTGCAGCAGCTACAGCACCGAATGGAGATATTTTTGTTTTTGGTGGTGAGGGTGGATTGACCTTAACTCAAATTTATCATCCAAGTTCTGATACTTGGACAGCTGGAACTCCTATTCCAGTTGGTGTTGAAATGGAAGGAGCTGTTACAGCTCCAAATGGAAAAATTTATTTGGTGGGTGGATATGATGGCGGTTCAGTGATAGGAAATGTACAGATTTATGATCCGGCATTAACTACCTGGAGTGCAGGTGCAACAATGACCACACCACGCAACCAATTTGCATGTACTATTCACAATACTAGTATTTATACGATAGGAGGAAAAAACAGCTACAGTAATAACTCTGGCCCTTTCTATAATAACGTGGAAATATACAATACTACCAATGGAATTTGGAGTACAGGAACTGCTTTGCCCGTTTTAATTGGTGAAACAAAAGCATGTACCATAAATGGAGGTATTAATGTAATTGGTGGAACTGATAATGCTTATCAGAACACAAATTATCGCTTGGACATTAATGTGGGTATTCAGGAAATTGAGAATGTAAATGTGAATTTATTTCCCAACCCAGCAAAAGATGTGGTTTTCATTAATTTGGAAGGCGGCAACCAGAATTACGATGTAAACATTTACACTTTAGATGGTAAAATGGTTTATTCAGCTGGTGAAAAAGCCCTTACTGGATCTTCTTCTTTGCAAGTTGATTTGGGAAATTTTGCTGAAGGTGTTTATGTCATTAGCGTTATTTCGAACAAACAAGTTTATAATAGTAAATTGGTGATTACGAAATAATTGTTCTTTTTTAAGAAAGCCCCATATAATTGTTCTTAATTATATGGGGCTTTTAATTGTATGTAAGTTTCATCCATTTTCGGAACCTTCAAAATTAGATGGTTCCGTTTTTTGTTTTCAAAAAAATAAATCAATTTTCGCAGCGGAGGCATCCGATACCAGATTCAGGAATGAAAAACTTTCGACCTAACGATCAAACCGTTTTCAAAAAACAGAACTTCACCAACAATTAAATTGTCTTCGCCAGGAACTGTTCTGACATATTCCACAAAAACACTTTTATCATCCGCAATGGAATAATTGGGTTGGTAGTGCAATTTGGGCAATCTTTCAAATGCATCTTTCCACCAATCTCGTAATTGATCTTTCCCTTTTATCAATCCATTTGTTTCCGGTTTTCTAGTTTTCAGTTTGGGACTGAAATGTTCAGCGTTGTTATTGTAAAGTGAAAGAAGAGTGTCCAAATCTTTTGAATTAAAACTTTCGATCCATTTATCAAGTACTAAAAGATTTTCATTTTTCATAAAATAACTGATTTAAAAATTGGCCGAGGTTATATGATTGTTATGCCCAATATTACAAAGACAGTAAAGATAAATTAAGTCTTAACAGTCAGCTTTTAGACAAATGACAATATGTCAGATAGATTGAAGTGGAATAAAAATTGATTAACATTTCATAAAAAGAAAATGAAAAAGAACCAATTAACAATAACTAGCTCCAGTATTGTGTCATATGCTGGGATTAAAACGCTTGAAAATAAGATTGATCCTTATACAAGAATGTCATTAGGACTACTTGCAACAGTAGGATTATCACTTTCAGAAAATCTAACAACCAGAAATATTGGATTAGGGCTTGGTATAGCATCTTTGCTACAGTTATTAGACATAAAAAAAGGAGGAAAAATAACGCGGAATGATTCAAATATTCAATTTTATATTTTAGACGAGAATCAAGGCGTGACAATATTAGAGCCTGGTCAAACGCCAAGTAATTCCATCGATGG
>CAIQQJ010000135.1 GCA_903873905.1 uncultured Flavobacteriales bacterium | reverse complement strand
GTGACAGGTGACAGGTGACAAGGGTTTTTACAATGCCGTTATCAATTTTTGGTTTTTCACTTGTCACTTGCCATCTGTCACTTGCCACCCTTTTGTTACCTTCGCAGCATGAAATCGGTCCGCACCGTTGCCTTTCACACTTTGGGTTGTAAATTGAATTTTTCTGAGACTTCCGCTATTGGCCGTCAATTGAAAGATGCCGGTTATGAGAAGAAGGAATTTGATGCAGGAGCTGATGTTTATGTGATCAACACCTGTTCTGTAACGGAAAATGCGGATAAAGAATGCCGCAAGATTGTGCGTGATGCATTGCATGTTTCTCCCGATGCTTTTGTGGTGATCATTGGTTGTTTTGCTCAATTGAAACCAAAAGAAATTGCCGCTATTCATGGTGTTGATTTAGTCTTGGGCGCTTCGGAGAAATTCAATTTGGTAAATTATTTGGAAGATATTCACAAGCGCGAATTTGCAGATGTGCACGCATGTGAAATTGAAGACGCTAATTTTTTCGTTGATGCCTGGTCGTTCGGCGATCGCACACGTGCATTTCTCAAGGTGCAAGATGGTTGCGATTACACTTGCGCATTTTGCACCATTCCACTTGCACGTGGAAAAAGTCGAAGCGACACAATTGAAAATGTTTTGAAAAATGCGAAACATGTTGCTTCACTTGGCACAAAAGAAATTGTTTTGACAGGAGTGAATCTAGGTGATTTTGGCAAAGGCTTTAACGGTGGAAAAAATAAGGAAGAGGATTTTTCAGAACTCGTTCATGCATTGGATGAATTGGATGGAATAGAACGAATTCGAATTTCCAGTATTGAACCGAATTTATTGAAAGATGAAATCATAGAATTTGTTTCCACCTCTAAACGTTTTGTTCCACATTTTCACATTCCATTGCAATCGGGAAGTGATAAAATTCTCAAATCCATGCGCCGCCGTTATTTGCGCGATGTTTATGAAAATCGTGTAACGAAAATAAAAACACTCCTGCCACATTGTTGCATCGGAGTTGATGTGATCGTTGGATTTCCTGGAGAAACAGATGCGGACTTTTTGGAAACATATGATTTCCTCAATCAATTAGACATTTCCTATTTGCACGTTTTCACTTACTCCGAACGTCCAAATACCGATGCGATTGTCATGGAAGGAATTGTTCCTGTTCACGAAAGAAGAAAAAGAAATAAAATGTTGCGCATTCTTTCTGAAAAGAAACTTCGCAATTTTTATGTACAACATGAAGGAACCGATCGTCCTGTTTTATTCGAACATGAAAATCGCGATGGGCAAATGTTTGGATATACAGACAATTACATCAAGGTGAAATTTCCGTACGACGAAAATCTTGCGAATAAAATAACAGAAGTAAATCTTTCCAGAATAGAATCCGACGGGATAGTCGGAGTGGAATTGCTTCCTGTATTGAAATAAAAAAATGGGACTAGGGACTTGGGACATGTGGCTTGGGAGGGAAAAAGTGAATTGTAGCAAAAGGAATATTGAATACAGAAATAAATAAACTTCGAACACAAAACTCAAAACTCCGAACTAAACCATGTATCCAACCATATACGACGCCGTCAAAGATTTATTTGGAATTAGTCTTCCATTCCTGAAATTACTTCAGAGTTTCGGATTTTTTGTAGCGATTTCATTTTTGCTTTGTGCATGGGTTTTCGCAAAAGAATTGCATAGAAAAGAATTGCAAGGATTTCTCAAAGCTACCTATCGCAAAGTCATCATTGGTGCAGCTGCAACACGAACAGAATTAAGCGGACAATTTGTTTTTGGATTTATGATAGGATGGAAATTGATTTCTATTCCATTTGCCGGAGGAGCTTTCAGTGCCGATCCACGTGCTTACATTCTTTCCACATCAGGAAATATTTTTATTGGAATTGCAATCGGAGGAGCAATGGCTTTTTGGAAATGGAGAACTGCAAACAAATCCAGATTGACAGAACCGAAAGAAGAACAGGAAAAAGTTGGAGCAGCTGATCATATTGGTAACATGACTTTGATTGCAGCTTTTTTTGGATTTCTAGGAGCAAAGATTTTTCACATCCTTGAAAATTTCGGAGATTTTTTAAAAGATCCATCTGAAATGCTTTTTTCATTCAGTGGACTTACCATGTATGGCGGTTTGATTCTTGGAAGTATTGGTGTTTTGTATTATGCAAAAAAACAAGGCTTCAATATTTTTCATGTCATGGATGCCTGCGCGCCAGGATTGTTTCTTGCATATGGCGTTGGTCGTTTGGGTTGTCAAATTTCAGGTGATGGCGATTGGGGGATTGTGAATATCAAACCAAAACCACATTGGATGAGTTTTTTGCCTGATTGGATTTGGGCTTATGATTATCCGAATAATGTAAACCATTCTTGTAATCCATTTACCAATCCGAATTCTCCAGAATATATTATGGCGCAATTGATGTGCGATCCTGAACATATTCATTTGGCAGCACCGGTCTACCCTACTCCATTATACGAATGCATTGTCAATGTGCTTTTCTTTTTTATTCTTTGGTCGCAACGCAAAAAGTTCCACTCTCCTGGCGCTTTGTTTAGTGTGTATTTGATTTTCAACGGAATTGAAAGATTCTTCATTGAATTAATTCGCGTTGATACGGTTTTGTTTTCAATTGGATCTTTTCATGTTGTGCAAGCAGAAATCATTGCCCTTTGCTTAGTCAGCATAGGCCTTGCCGGTTTTTTCTGGACACGCAAACGCGCGAAATCAACTCTTGCCTAAATGTCTATTTCTACAAGTGAATTACAATTGTTATGTGAACAAGTGCAGATAATTAGCATTCGCATCAGTAAATTCATTGCAGAAGAAAGAAAAAAAGTTAAACCTTCAGATATTGAATCAAAGGGTTCCGCAAATTTTGTTTCCTACGTAGACAAAACCGCAGAGAAATATTTCGTGGAAGCATTGAAAGAATTATTTCCAGAAGCCGGTTTTATTGCTGAAGAAGATTCAACATTGGTAAAAGCCGAAAAATACAATTGGGTAATCGATCCGCTCGATGGGACAACCAATTATTTACACGGCGTCCCTTGTTTCGCGACATCGGTTGCATTATTAGACAACAACATCCCCATTCTTGGCGTAATTCATGAAATAAACATGCAGGAATGTTTTTATGCATGGAAGAATGGAGGTGCATGGATGAACGGAGAACGGATTTCAGTTTCAAAAGCAGCTTCCTTGAAAGAGTCCTTGGTGTCGACAGGTTTTCCTTATGAAGCGCAAGATTGGAATGATAAATACATCGCGCTTTTTTCAAATGTGCAAAAATCATCCATCGGCATTCGACGTCCTGGATCTGCAGCCACGGATATCGCTTATGTTGCATGCGGCCGATTTGACGCGTATTATGAATATGGAATTCATGCATGGGATGTTGCAGCAGGTGTCATTATTGTTCAAGAAGCAGGTGGAGTTGTAAGCGATTTTTCAGGAGGAACTGATTTTATTTTCGGAGAGCAATTTGTTTGTGGTAACAAGAAAGTTCACGCTGACCTTCTTGACAAAATCAAAAAACATTTTCAATAGTTTCCAATTAATAATTGCCATTTACCATATTAACAAATTACATTTCTAATTTTTCCCATACTTTTGAAGGAGATGACTAAACTGAAATTAACTCGCCCACTTGCATTCATTGACTTGGAAACAACTGGAATCAATGTGGCTTCGGATCGCATTGTGGAAATTGCCATTTTGAAATTAATGCCCAATGGTGACAAGGAAATGAAATCGATGCGGATTAATCCTACTATTCCAATTCCTGCCCTGGTAACGAAGATTCACGGAATTTCCGATGAGGATATAAAAGATTCCCCAACGTTCAAGGATGCTGCAGTCATGTTGCATAAATACATTGAAGGCTGTGATCTTGCAGGATACAATTCCAACAAATTTGACATTCCACTTTTAGCGGAAGAATTTTTGCGATCGGAAATTGAATTTGATGTGAGTAAAATCAAGTTGGTGGATGTTCAGAATATTTTCCACAAAATGGAACAACGCACATTGGCCGCTGCTTATTTATTTTATTGCGGACGTCCATTGGAGAATGCGCACAGTGCAGATGCAGATATTACTGCCACATGGGAAATTCTCGAAGCGCAATTGGAGCGATACAAAGAATTACAAAACGATGTTGATTTCCTTTCCGACTTTTCTTCGCGTTCCAACAATGTGGATTTAGCTGGAAGAATAGTCTTTAATGAAAAAGGAATTCCCGTTTTCTCATTTGGAAAACACAATGGAAAACCTGTAACCGAAATATTCGAGAAAGAACCTTCGTATTACAATTGGATGATGAATGGTGATTTTCCTTTGTACACGAAAAAAGTTTTGACACAATTGAGATTGCAAATGAGAAAATAAAAGGTAGTAGGTGCACTGTACTGCGTGCTTTGGCTATTACACAGCGCAGCGCACACGGCACAAACCCAAGATAATTTATAAAAAATAATTCCATCGAATATGAAAATCATCTGCATCGGCCGAAATTACGCTGAACACGCGAAGGAGATGAATGCTCCTGTTCCGAGTGAACCAATTCTGTTCTTGAAACCGGAAACAGCATTGCTACAGAAAAATTTACCTTTTTATTATCCTGAATTTTCAAAAGAGATTCATCACGAAGTGGAATTGGTTTTGAAGATTTCAAAAATGGGCCGTCACATTGAACCGATGTTTGCCAATCGTTATTATGATGAAATCGGCATTGGAATTGATTTTACCGCGCGCGACATTCAAATGAAATGCAAGGAAAAAGGATTGCCATGGGAAAAAGCAAAAGCATTTGATCACTCCGCTCCTATTGGAAAATTTCTTCCCAAAAGCAGATTCCCTTTAATGGATGATATTGATTTCCATCTCAACATAAATGGAAAAAAGGTGCAGCATGGCAATACAAAAGATTTGCTTTTCACTTTCGACAATCTAATTGCGTATGCTTCTACGTTTTTTACACTGAAAAAAGGTGATCTCATTTTTACCGGAACGCCAGTAGGAGTTGGTCCAGTTGAAATTGGAGATTGGTTGGAAGCCTATATTGGAAATGAGAAATTACTGGCCTTTGAAATAAAATAAGGTCATTTCACCTTCAATGATTTTTTTTTCAAAAAAAGCTTAGTGTAAATCAGAAATTTAATTTTCATTGGCGAAAATTCCGAAAAGCAAAATTCATTAATCAAATCCACCTGGATAATTACTAATGAATTATTCCTCCATCATATTTGTGTATACTTCTTGCACATCATCATCTTCCTGAATTTTTTCTAGCATCTTATTCACTTCATCTTTCTGCTCTTGCGTAAGTTCAATCAGTGCATTTGGAATGTATAAAATCTTCGCTTCAATTACATTCAGCTTTAAGGCTTCTATTCCCTTCTGTATACTTCCGAAATCGGAAAACTGACACTGTAAATAAACTTCATCATCACTTTCTGCACCTTCAATATTATCAAGTCCACAATCAATCAAACTCAACTCTACATCATCCATATCCAATCCAACAGTCGAAATACGGAATACCCCTTTGTGTTCGAAATTAAAACTCTGTGATCCAGAATTTCCAAGTTCACCACCATTACGATTAAAATGCACACGCAAATTGGAAACTGTTCTTGTTGGATTGTCTGTCGCTGTTTCCACAATTACACCTATGCCAAATGGCCCTTTCCCTTCGTAAATAACTTCATGATAATGGGAAGTATCTGCTTTACCCGATGCCTTTTCAATAGCAGCATCTACACGATCTTTCGGCATGCTGACAGCTTTCGCATTCTGAATACAAATACGCAAACGAGCATTTGTATCTGGATTACCACCACCAGCTTTAACAGCTATTGCAATTTCTTTTCCAACACGAGTAAACTGACGCGCCATTTGTCCATAGCGCTTGAACATTTTGTGTTTACGTTTTTCAAATACACGTCCCATGATTCATTTTTTTAGAAGAGAACACAAAAATAAGAAAATAGTGATTGGTAATTGGTGATTGATGTTTGGAATCCCGAGCCTTCAGAAAGTGCTTGAAGTAAAGAATATTCTTTTTCGAAGCCCCCGTTGTTATTATCATTCAAAACCACTGCCTCTTTTTTGACTACATCCTATATTTATTAGGGCGTGCCCTTAAAGGTACTGTTGGGACTGTGGGCTTTTTCCCATAGATACCACTATGTGGCGCTACTATCCCTCACGCAAAAAAAACTCACCTGTAATTGTCAATTGCACCATGCCCCTATATCTTTACCCCAATCACAGTAACATCATCCACTTGCTCCAAATTTTCTCTCCACTCTGCGAATTTTTGATCAAGGATTTTTTCTTGTTTCTCCATGGGCTCATCAGAAATGGAAATCAACAAATCCTGAAGTTGTTTGTACTTGAACTTTTTTCCTTTCGGTCCGCCAAATTGATCGGCATAACCATCAGAAAATGTATAAATGATATCTCCTCTTTTTAGATCAATGCTTTGCAACGAAAATGGTTTGATGGCGTCGTCAAATTTTCCTACTGGCATTTTATCCGTTTTATATTCAATCAGAATTTTGTCGCGCACCAACCAAAGCGGATTATAAGCACCGGCAAATTCCAATTTCATTTCTTTGAAATCAAAAGCGCAAAGCACACAATCCATACCATCTTTACTTTCCTCATCACTTCCCTCTGGATTCAGCGATGCGATAATTCCCTTCCGCATATTGTCAAGAATTTCATTAGGATGAACCAATTTCTTTTCAATAATGGATTCATTCAAATGTGAAATTCCCATCATGCTCATGAGTGCGCCTGGCACGCCATGCCCCGTGCAATCTGCCGTGCACAGATAGAACAATTCATTCGTGTTCTCTGAATGCTTGTGAGCCAAAGCGTGATAAAAATCGCCACTCACAATATCCTTTGGTTTATAGAGAATAAAAAAATTCTTTGTTTCAGCAAGGGTTTCCATAATTTTTTATTTAGCTGTTACTATTCAATCGATTCAAACTTTTAGCGATGAATTTTTCTGTTGGCAATAAGGACTGTTGAATTCTTTTTGCATAACGAATGCTATCCAGAATTTCCTTTTGTTTTTCTTCTACAATACTTTTTTGCACTTCAATTACCATTTTCTGCTTACGGGTAACCCTTAAAGATCGTAAAATAAATCCAGCAAATACAATAACGAGCAACAAACCAAAGACAACAAATCCAATCACAATTTTTTGCTTCCTGCTTTTTTCATTTGCGAGCGAAGCCTGGTTTTCCAATTCCTTCTTATGTTCTACACTTGCCACCGCTTCCTTCTTCTCAAAATCATAAGTCATTTGAGTTTGAATGGTTTTCTTTCGGGTTTCCTCATTGTCAATACTATCTCTATAAAGGACAAATAATTTGTGGTTTTCATAAGCACCTTTGAAATTCCCCATTGCACTATCCAATTCTGTCAAATCACCATAAACTTGGGAAAGACATTCCTTGTATCCAATTTTTCTTGTCAAATCTCTAGCCTTGAAAAGATACTGCTCAGCTTCTTTGTATTTCTTTTGTTTAATATAAACCTCACCTATATTTCCATAAGATCCACAAATACCAAATGTGTTTCCAATTTCTTCCTGAATTTTCAATCCGGCAAAATAGTTTTTCAAAGCTTCCTCGTACTTTCCTTGTTGTTTGTATATAATTCCAATATTATTATAACAGGCCGACACTCCTGGTGTATTTCCTATTTTCTCCAACATTTTTAACCCTTCAAAATAATTCCTCAATGCTTCCTCCAAATTTCCCAAATCGGAATTAACACCACCAATATTTACATAATTGATTGCAATCCAATTTTCATTTCCCATTTCCACATTGATCTTGAGTGCTGCACTGAACTTAAGTAATGCCTCAGGGTAATTCAATTGTTCATAATAAATAGTGCCAATATTATTAAGCGAAGCCGCGATGCCTCTTTTGTCTGCAATTTTCTCTCTTATTTTAAGCGCTTCAAAAGCGTTTTTCAGTGCCTCAGGGAAATTTCCCAAAGTACAATACGCCGTTCCCATACACGAATGGCAATCTGCAATTCCTTGTTGGTAGTTAAGTACTTCAAATATTTTCAATGCATCAGCATAATTCTTCAATGCCTCATTATAATTCCCCTGATCATCGTTGACCATCCCTTGATTCAAGTAGGAAGTGGCGAGCCCTCTCTTTGCTGTATTCTTTATTGTAGTATTAGAAGACTCCCGTAAAATAACATTGCTAAGTTCCTTCGCTGAATTAGCGAAAAGCATTGCACTGTCATAAACACCAAATCCTTCAAATTCCCTACAAAGTTTATTCAGGTGGTTTATTTTTACCGTATCCTGTTTTTCAGTTTTCACAAGTGAAAGAAGGGAATCAAGCAAATTGTCTTGCGCAGCAATGGAAGTGCTGATGTGCAGATATGCAAATGTGCAGATGAGGATAAATATGTTATTCCCTTTTTTCATCAATTGCTTTTCAAGCGACTTATACTTCTTTCAATGTACTTTTCTGTTGGTAATAAACTTTGTTGAATTCTCTTCGCATAATGAATACTGTCTAATATTTCTTTCTGCTTTTCCTCCACCAAATTTTTCTGGGACTCAATCAATATTTTTTGTTTTCTGGTTAAACGCAAGGAGCGAAAAACAAATCCCGCAAATACAACAACCAACAACAAACCAAAAACAACAAACGCAATTACAATATATTGCTTCCGGCTTTTTTCATCCGCAAGTGAAGACTGGTTTTCCAATTCCTTTTTATGTTCCGCAGTGGCAACGGCTTCCTTCTTCTCAAAAGCAAATGTCATTTGGCTCTGCAGCATTTTCTTTTGCGTTTCATCGTTATTCAGACTATCTCTATATAACATATAGATTTTGTGATTCTCAAATGCACTTTTGAAGTTACCTGTCGCACTATCCAATTGTGTTAATGCATAAAAAGAAATTCTCATAAATTGCCTGTATCCAATTTGAATCGACATTTCTTTCCCATACAGGATGTATTTCAATGCCTCTTTATATTTTTTCATTTTTGTATAAGTGATCCCAATTGAAAGGTAGGTAGCTGCCATTCCAGCCCTGTCACTTATGGCTTTTTCAATTTTCAAGGAATTAAATTGATACTCCAATGCTTTTGAAAAATTACCTTGTAAACTATATTCTATTCCTATACCGTTGTATGAAGTCGCAATCCCAGGCATATCTCCAATCGCCTCTTCAATTTTCAAACTGGCAATGCTATTTTTCAAACCCTCGGAATAATTTCCTTCCTGGGTATATGTGCTTCCAATATTACTCAAGGCATGAGCACTTCCTTTTTTGTTCCCTATCGCATCATAAATTTTTAAAGAAGCAAAATGGTTTTTCAATGCCTCCGAATAATTGCCTTGATTCGCATAGATGAGACCAATGTTAGTATAAGAATCGGCAATGTCCAACTGATCCCCTATCACTTCTATAATTTTCAAATAGGCCAGATAATTATTCAGTGCTTCAGGATAATTACCCTGATCTAAATAAACATTTCCAATGTTATCATAGGAATTGGCAACTCCAAGTTTGTCACCCAATTTTTGTCTGATTTTCAATGCATCATAATGATTTTTCAATGCAAGTGGATAATTCCCTAAGTGCTCATTGATTAATCCTATATTATTGTAAGAATTTCCCATTCCTTTTGCGTCACCAATTTCTTCATTTATCATTAAGGCATCAAGGTAATTTCTTAAAGCTTCAGCATTTTTCCCCTCGTCTAAATAGGCATTCCCATAATTATTATAGGAAGTGGCCATTTGTTTTTTAATGTTTTTTCGGAGTTTCGGATTTGATGTTTTCCCAAGTAAAGAATTGCTTAATCGCAGAGCTGAATTTGCAAAATAAATGGCGCTGTCAAGAATACTATTGCTATCAAATTCCCATGAAAGTTTATTCAAATGGTATAATCTATTTGTATCCTGCTTGTCTGTCTTCAAAAGGATCAAAAGTGAATCTATTTTGAGCCTCTGTGCTGAAAGTGTTGCGCACGAGAGTATAAATACAAATATGCAAATGAATATATATAGGAAACTCCCCTTTTTCATCAATTGCGATTCAGTCGATTTATATTTCTTAAAATGTATTTTTCAGCTAGCAATAAACCATCCTGGACTCTCTTCGCATAATGAATACTGTCCAGAATTTCCTTTTTTTTCTTCCAAAATTATTTTTTTTGCAGAGGTAATTTGAAATTCCCAAACAAAAAACAATTGAAAATTGGCAATTAACATTTTAAATAACCTTACTTCGGATATTCCACTCGTACATGATAAATGCTTCTCAATTTTTTCTTGAAAATTTTCTTGATTGCGGTAATATCTTTTAAGGTAATGTCAGCATTGTCGAATTGATGTTGCTCTACTTGATGGTCAATCATATATTCCACCAAACCATCAATACTTTCTGAATCATATTTCTGCAAACTTCTTGATGACGCTTCAACTGCATCAGCCATCATCAACACTGCTGTTTCTTTAGAATATGGAACCGGTCCAGGATAACGGAACAATTCATCATCCACTAATTTTTCAGGATTATTCTGCTTGTAAAGCGTTAGAAAATAAGCGGTATTCGTTGTGCCATGATGCGTTCTGATAAAATCAATAATCTGATCTGGAAGTTTTGCCTCTTTTGCTTTTTCAATTCCTCGAATGACATGTGAAATAATAATTGAGGCACTTTCTTCAAATGTCAATTCATCATGCGGATTAATACCTGTTGCCTGATTCTCTATAAAATAAACGGGCATAACACCTTTTCCAATATCATGATACAATGCACCAGCACGAATGAGCAGCGTGCTTCCTCCAATTTTCCTAATGGCTTCTTCCGCAAGATTGGCCACTTGCATGGAATGTTGAAATGTTCCGGGGGCTTTTTCGGCAAGTTCCCGCAACAATGGATTATTTGTATCTGCCAATTCCAATAAGGTAACATCAGAAACAAATCCAAACATTTTTTCAAAAAGAAAAATCAAGGGATATGCAAGAAGGACCAACACTGCACTGATTCCGTAATTGATAAAATCAGCCGTGCGAACAGAATCAAGTTCACCTTCAATTACAACAATCAAGGCAACATGAAGTACCAAATACACACTGAGAATGGCTACAACAGAAATAAATAATTGAGCACGGTTACGCATGTTCGCAATACTGAAAATCGCAGTTATTCCTGCTAATACTTGAATCAATAAAAACGAAAAACGATCTCCCGGCATGTTGATGGTAATCATGATGATCGTCAACAGATGGGCAAACAGAGCCAAACGCGTATCAAAAAAGGCACGCATGATAATTGGAAGAATGCAAAAAGGAAGAGCTAGCAAAGGAACGGTTTCTATTAATGCTGGGAAATACGACATACAAACCGTCAATACAACCATTAGTAAAATGAATAACAATCGAGCATCATTTCCAAGTGTTTCCCTTCTGAATAATCTTAAAAATTGAAAAAGAATAAACAAACAAAATCCAACTAAAATAATTTGTGCCAGCAACACCATCCAGTTGCTTCCAACTTGTTGCTGCAATTGGTATTCCTCCTGCAATGAAATCAGCTTTTGATAAATTTCATCATCCACAATTTCTCCGCGGCTTACGATGATTTGGCCTTTTGTTAATGCTCCTCGAGAAGGAGAAATATTTTCTAAGGCTTGTCTAACGGATTTGTTGGTAAGGGAACTGTCAAAAATCACATTTGCAGAAATTGGTGTATAAACTTTTTCTACCCATGCTTTTTTTGCACCCGCATCCAATTTCAAAACAATCATTGAGTCGGCTCGAGAAGGATCTGCATACGCACTCAGTTGATGCTCTTCTGCAATATTCCCCTTCACAACCAAAACAATATCTTGTGGTCCCTTTCCTACTGCATTATTCAATGCACGAATTCCATGGGAATAAACCTTGTCAACTGCAGTAAGGATTTGCCTACGCTCTTCTGGTGATATTTCAGAAAATTGTTTTGATAGCAGTTGTTCATTCTGATTTACAACTGCTGTGTCGAATCGAAAAAAAGGCATGGAATTATTTTGAATATCCTTTTTTTCATTGGCAAAATCTTCTGCCGATTTCTTAATCGCAAAATCAAATGGAGCTATTAAATTTTCATGAGACCAGGGATGTCCTTTCAAATGAGAAAGATCATACCGAAATTTAAATTCTGTGGGATAGAGATATACGATCAAGGCAAGACTCACAACAAAAAGAAATCCTTTGTAAAGCAAGGCGTGCCGATCGCGTATGAAAGTGAAAATTCTGTTCATTGGTAGTTTAAAGTAATGACGAAAATACGGAAAAGGGACGAGGGACAAACGCACAGTGACATAGGCCGAGGGACAAAGGACGGGTGAGGATTAACTGTTAGGAACTTTTTATAATTACTATTAATTCCTGTCCAAGGTCACAGTGTCACGCATCCCTTTTCCCACCGAAATGGTACATTTGCTGACCAATAATCAAACACAAAAAAATCACAGTTATGAAAGAAGTTTATATCGTTTCCGCAGCACGAACCCCTGTCGGATCATTTGGCGGAGCACTTGCAGAAGTTTCAACAACTCAATTGGGCGCTCATGCAGTTAAGTCGGCAGTTGAACGCGCGGGAATTAAACCGGAAGATGTGAATGAAGTATTGATGGGATGTGTGCTTCAGGGAAATCTAGGTCAAGCTCCAGCTCGTCAAGCGGCCAAATTCGCAGGATTGCCAGATAATGTTCATTGCACAACAATCAATAAGGTTTGTGCTTCTGCAATGAAAGCTGTCATTTTTGGTGCTCAAGGAATTATGCTGGGTGATACTGATGTGGTGGTTGCTGGTGGAATGGAAAATATGTCAAACACGCCCTATTACGTTGAGAAAGCTCGTTATGGTTACCGTTATGGTCACGGACAATTGCTCGATGCGATTGTGAAAGATGGCTTGACAGATGTTTATCACCAGAATATGATGGGTAATTCTGCGGAATTATGCGCAGCAAAATATAATATCACACGCGAACAACAAGATGCTTTTGCAATTGATTCCTACAAAAAATCGGCTGCTGCTTGGGCTGCTGGAAAATTCAAGGATGAAGTTGCTCCAATAACAGTAAAAACTCGCAAAGGTGATGTTGTTATTTCTGAGGATGAAGAATATAAAAATGTCAGCTTCGATAAATTGCCAGGATTAAAAACAGTTTTCCAAAAAGATGGAACTGTTACTGCAGGAAATGCATCTACAATCAATGATGGTGCTTCCGCTTTAGTCTTGATGAGCAAGGAAAAAGCAGATGCAATGGGTATTAAACCAATTGCGAAAATCAGAGGCTATGCTGATGCAGAACAAGCTCCGGAATGGTTTACCACCACTCCATCACTTGCCATTCCACGCGCTGTGGAAAAAGCTGGTTTGAAAATGAGTGACATTAACTTTTTTGAAATCAATGAAGCATTTGCAGTTGTTTCACTTGCAAATATTCAATTGCTGAATTTGGATCCTACAAAAGTAAATGTCAATGGTGGTGCAGTTTCATTGGGACATCCACTCGGAAGTTCTGGAGCAAGAATCATTGTAACATTGATAAATGTCCTCAAACAAAACAATGCGAAATACGGTGTTGCAGGAATTTGTAACGGTGGCGGCGGAGCAAGCGCTATTGTAATTGAGAATGTTCAATAAAATAAAAAAAGGTGATGGGGTAATTAGGTGATTGGGGTTTTCGCAGAAATGTTTTCGCTAAATTACCCAATCACTTAATTACCACATCACCTAATTACCTAATTACCCAATCACCCAATTACCCAATTACCCATAAATGCACGGCATCACTCACTTAAGCGCAATTCCCGTTAGACGAGAACCATCCGACAAATCGGAAATGGTCACTCAGCTTTTATTCGGTGATGCATTTAAAGTGACCGAACAAAAAGAAAATTGGAATCACATTGTCAACTTATTCGATCAGTACGAAGGGTGGATTGATCGAAAACAATTTCTCCCTGTTTCAAAAACAACTTACGATCAACTCAGCCAACATCCTGCTCCTGTTTCAAAGGAATTGTTTCAATTGATCACAGATAAAAAAACGGGACACTCTTTTCCAATTGTGTTTGGAAGTTCATTGCCCTTTTTCACCAATGGAGAATGCCATATCGAGGAGCGTGTTTTTTCATTCGATGGAAATGTTTCCGAAGCCAATATTCCACCCAATCGGAATAACATTGTTGAAACTGCAATGTTATTTCAGAACTCACCTTATCTCTGGGGAGGAAAAACGCCATTCGGAATAGATTGTTCAGGTTTCACACAATCTGTTTTTAAAGCGAATGGAATTCAATTGAACCGTGATGCTTACCAACAAGCTGAAATCGGGTCTCCTTACAGTTTTGTTGAAGAAGCACAACCTGGAGATTTGGCATTTTTTGATAATGAGGAAGGAAAAATAATTCACGTGGGAATTCTCATCGGCAACGATAAGATTATACACGCTTCCGGTTGTGTCCGTATTGATCCTTTCGATCATTATGGAATCTTCACTCCCGAGCGTGGTGGTTACACCCACAATTTGCGTGTGATCAAAAACATTTTCTGATTTTCATTTCTTTAACTTTTCATTCTATTTCTCCGTGCCGGCGTGTCTCCGTGGTTTTTAACTTTATCTGTAATTTATTTACATGAAAAAACCTTACGTTTTAGTTTTAGCGCTACTGCTTCTTTCTACAGGAATATTTTTCTTGTTTTCAGATTTTTCAATTTCACAGAAAAATATTTTACATACATCAAATAGCAAACTTCCACCATCAATCATTTCAATTTCCGAAGACTCCATCCTTCTCCCCGACTCACTTGCAAAAATCGAAACACTTCTCATTGCGCACAAGAGTGAATACCGAATGAAATTATTTGCAAAGGGGAAATTGATCAAAACATATTTCATTGCACTCGGACAATCACCAATGGGGCCAAAACAAAAACAAGGCGACAATCGCACACCTGAAGGTGATTACAAAATCATACAAAAATCGCGTGGCCCATTTGAGGGAGATTATTCCCAATATTTAGGAGTTGCTTGGATGAGAATAAATTATCCGAATAATGCGGATGCAATTAATGGACAAAAAAAGAATTTGATTTCCGAAGAAGAGAAAAACAAAATAATCCTCGCAAATAATTCAGGAAAAGAACCGCCAAAGAATACAAAATTAGGTGGTGGAATCGGCATACACGGTTGGTGGGGTGAATGGCCAGGAATAGATCGTCAGAATTTAACGTGGGGTTGTATCAGTATTCAAAATAAAGATTTGGATGATTTGTATAATAGAGTTCCAATCGGCACAAGGATTTTGATTTTACCATAATTAGGTGTTGATTTTTTGAACTACCGCTATGTTGATTGCAGCTTTCATTATAAGGGCGTGCCCCCAACAGTATTGTTGGGATTGCTTCTATCCTTCACGCAAAAAACATATTTTACACAAACGAATTATTTTCAGCCATCTGTAACAGCTCATTTAATGTTTTCCAGTTTCTTGTAGTGGCACTTGTTTTCAATTTACTTTCAAAATAATTATTGCTCAATTTTGTCTTCCCATAACCATTTTGACAAAATAAATAAACACTTTTCCCCACAACAAAAAACGCATCGTCACCATATTTCAAAACAGCAATGTTCGCCAATAAAGATTTATCAGGTTCTGCTCCCAAAAAAGTCACATGTAATTTAGTGATGTCTTCCTTTCGCTTGATAAGAAAAGGATTTTCTTTCAAAATAAATTTCAATTCAGAAATTCCTTTGACAATTACGGGCACATCAAAACCAAATTCCTTTTTTATTGCCTTCGAAATTTTCTTTTCAAGATCAGAAGGATCGGATTCCTTGAATTGGAAAATAATATTGCCGCTCTGTATATAAGTTTGGGCATTATGAAATTTCAAGGCACCACACATTTTTCGTAAAGCGTCCATCTTGATCATTTTCTGACCACTCACATTTATGCCACGCAAAATTGCAATGTAGGTTTCCATACTCAGCCTTAAATAAAATTGTCGAATGATATATTTCAAATTTATTGAAAGTATATGCATTCGACAATTAATGATTGTTTCCTTTAGGAAATATTTTTTTGAATTTATTGCTTAATCAGTCTGATGTTTTGGCTTGAATTCTGACTCTGAACTTTAAGAATATACATTCCTCCTATCAATCCAGAAAAATCATTCTGCTCGATATTCTTTCCTGCCCATATCAATTGTCCAACAGAATTCATCAATTCAAAATTTTCATTTCCATTGGCATTATTCAAAATAATTTTATCAGTGAACGGATTTTGAACAAGCAATACGTTGTCATTTGATACAACTGTTGAAATCCCTGTTGTCAGCCAAGTAATCAATGCATAACCGTTTGCACCAACACCAGGACCGCCACCATTTCCATTTCCACCACCACCGCCACCACCATAATTCACTCCTCCAGCAGAAGGATTGGTGATATTACAATTCACATCCGTAAAACCTGCGCCTTTTCCACCATCGCCACCCGGTGCACCTCCTGCAATTCCCGCGCTTCCTCCTGGTGTTTGACAAATTCCAGTCCATGCAATTGTATTTCCCCCAATGCCACCATTTCCAGTGGAACCTGCAGCACCACCGCCACCGCCACCGAAATAAGTATAAAATCCACCACCACCAATGCCTCCAGTGAAATTAACTGTTCCACCAGAACCAACGCCACCAGCTCCGCCACCACCAATCTGTGGATTGGGTACTGAAACACCTTGTCCACCTCCTGTAGCTTGAATTAATGCACCAACGCTAGTAGTTCCCCCTGCAGTTCCGATTGTAACAGGAAATGTTGAAAGTGGAGTAACCGAATAAACTCCCATTGAAAATCCGCCACCGCCACCACCGCCAGTGCCGTTACCACCACCGCTTCCTCCACCACCTACAACTTGAATGGTTATGGATGTTACACCTGCAGGAACCGTAAACACTCCAGATGCAGTAAAGGCTTGAGCTCCCGTTTGGGAAAAAAGGCTGTTGCTTAATAATACAACCGACAAAAGAGTAAACACTTTTTTCATAGTAGATAGTCTAAATTAGAATGATGAAATTATAACTCAATATTTTTAATCCTTAATTCTTCTTTCTCAAAAACTCTGTTCTCAAAACAATCATACTACCATCAACTTTTCCTTCAATAAGTTCTGGGTCATCCGTTAAACGAATGTTTTTCACTACTGTTCCTTGTTTGACTACATCAGATGAGCCTTTTACTTTAAGACTTTTAATTACTGATACGGTGTCTCCTGCACTTAAAATTGTGCCGCTGCTGTCTTTGGTTTCCATGATTTTTGTTTTATACTAATTAGAATTTAATGATGCGTTTAGATACAATTTGATTATTCAATTCCATCGAAAGTAAATAAATTCCTTGTGGTAATTCTGAAATATCAACCGTGTTGTTGACCCATTTTATTTTGCTGACACATTCGCCTAGCGCATTTGTCAATGTTACCATTGTATTGTCAGGAATATTTCCCTGAAAAGTAATTTTCCCTGTGGTTGGATTCGGAAACAAATTGGGTGAAAGAATTGTTTGCGTTGGAATTGAAAGCGCTGAACAATTTACAGTCACACCGGCAAAACCCCATCCTGCACCATGTAATCCATTTATGGTGATGGTGTTGACACCTGTTGTATTCAAAGTAACATTGTTAAAAGAAAAATTTCCTTGAACATTGTTGTTCGATCCTACCAATTTCCCATTTGCAAATAAAACGCCCAGCGGCCCAGGTGAAAGACCACAAACAGTTTTCAAATCGTAGGATGCAGAACCAGCTGTTAAGGGATAAGCAGAACCATTGACAATAACAGAAGCTGTGTCATCATCGTTCATTCCCCAAACTCTGAAGGAAGGATAATCTTCCGGATTAACAAAAGTAATTGTAACCGACATATTGCTTCCAGACAACCAATAGGTGGGATCGATTGGAGCGCATCCATAACTCACAAAAGATCCTCCAACAAAATTATAGGATAAGGTGTCAGTTGCCAAGGAGGTCGATCGAATGAAATCACATTGGGCATGACTATTAAAGACTAATAGCGCAGCCGAAAAGGATAATAGAATTTTCAGTAACTGTTTTTTCATTTGCGTTGAGTTAGTAACAAATTTTGGATTGGTCGGAAATATTCCTTCAAGTTAGGAATAAACATCAAATGCGCTCGCTTTTTAAATTGGCAACTCTAACGTATTTCTAGATAATCCAGTAATGGGAGGTGAAAAATCAAATAATGCTAATCATCCCTAAGTTTTTCGTCTTTTAACCGATCCAGATTTTTCTTGATGTATTTTTCTGTCGGAAGCAAGGATTGTTGAATCCGTTTTGCATAAACAATACTGTCTATGATTTCTTTTTGTTTTTCTTCAATTATTAGATTTTTATTGGCTAACATCAAATTAGCTTTTTGTTTTTCCCTATATCCTCTGAAAATAAAAAGTGCAAAAAGCAAAACAAAAATCAATCCAACACCAATAGAAATTGTGATTACTTTTTGTTTTCTTTTTTCACCATCAGAAATTGCATCCTTCCTGTTTTGTTCCGTTTTTGCAGCGGCTTTTTGTTGGTCATATTCATTTTGATATTTTTCTTTGGTCGCTTGCCTTTGCACTTCTTCACTATTGAATTTATCCCGCAATAAAATATATTCCTTGTAATGTTCAAATGCTCCAAGTCCATCACCCACGGCAGAATCTATTCTTGAAGCCAGATGATTACCACCAATCAAACTCTCTTCAGAATCTGATCTGCCTTTCCAAATTGCCATCGATGAATCGTTAAAACATTTTGCTTTTTTAAAATCCTTTTGGGCAAAATAGGTGTGAGCCAAACAATCATATGACCAAGCTTTTCTCGACTCATCATGAAGTTCCCTATTTATTTTCAATGCTCGAAAATTGTAATCCAGGGCCTTTTCAAAATCACCTTCCTTCAAATAAAGATTCCCGATATTATTAAGCAACACTGCTACCCAATAAATATTGGATGATTTTTCAGCAATTGCCAGACTTTTCTGATAATACAAAAGTGAATTTGCCCAATCCTGATTCGAATAATAAATCAGCCCAAGACAATTGTATACCCACAAGACATTTCCATCATCCTTCAATTTCTCATACAATGCCAAACCCTTATTGCACAACTCCAGCGACTTTACCATCTGGTGCTTTTTCCCATAAAGGACACCCATTTCAACATAGGTGTATGCCAATTGTAAGGTGTCTCTTATTTCACCATAAATTGAATTGCTTTTTTGGAAATTCACCAGCGCTTGATTCTTATCACCCTGATTTGAATACAACATTCCCAACTGAAATAATGTAGTTGCTATCCCACGTTTGTAATTCATGTCCTTCGAATACGCCAGACCTTTTTCCAGATATTCCATTGCAACAGGGAAATTTCCGTAAGTAGAATAAAATTTACTCAATTCAACAAACGTTCTGATAATTTGTGCGGAATCTTTAGTATCACTATAAATCGCAAGCATCTTTTTCTCGCAATCGAACAATTTAGCACTGTCAGAAAATGTTTGATAATAATAAATCAGCCATCCATAAGCAAGTGCTTTTTGTTTTAAAAGTTCCTTCTTTTGCTTTGGATCCTTTGAAACTCCAATTAATTTATCTGCCAAGTCAATAACACAGGTTCCGTACTTCAAATTATCCTTTACATCACATGCGTCGCCAAGTGCCAGATAAACACGCAATCGAGCCGTGTCTTGTTTTGCATTCTTCAAAAGAACTTCCAACGAATCAACTTTGCTTTGTTGTGCAGAAGAAACCAAAGGATAAATACAAAATGCAATTAGAAATAAAAATACCTTAACTACTTGATTCATTTTAATAAAAAATATTTATCGCTTCAGTTTTTCAATAATGCGTTTATCATCTGGTGTAATAACAATTTTTTCACCTTGAATTGTCTCAATCAAAATTCCGTTTTTTCGTTGCGTCCCATAAAGTGTTACCGCACCAATCTTAGAAAGCAAATATTTTCCGCGATAACCGAAAATACCACCCATACCAAAATTCCGCATCACTCCATCCATTTCCCGATCAGGGATTTCACTTACTCGAGAAATATCCGATAGCACAATTTTTTTACTGTTAAACCATCTCACAATGGTCAAATTCTTTTCATCAATACGATATGATTTCGCAGCAAAAAGGAAACAAGCTGCCATGAAAGAAAAGAAAATTGAAATTGCGACAACATTATAAATAATAATTGCCGGTTCATTTTCCGATCTGACTATTGCCCCAACACTGAGATTGGCAAGTATAATGAATAAAATAAATAATCCAAGAGTAACAGATCTGGCAAATCTGTCAAGAGAAGCTTCGTATTTCAAGTTATCGTTTTTTAGATTGAATTATTGCTCTAATATAAAACCTTCCCTATTATTCAAGCAAATTATGCTTATCGTTCATTGAGGGTTCCTCTTTTGAAAGCGAGAACATGTATCCCACATAATATTGAAATAATGTTTCCTGACTAAAACTTCTACCTGCAGAAAAAATGATGTGACTCTTAGGACTTAAATCAATGATTCCTCCGACATTAAATTTCTGGACGCTTTCCAATTCCTTATCAACAGGAATTTCGTCAAAAACTTCAGCACCAAGACTAAATTTCTCACACACTTTATATTGCACCTGCATACCAGCAAAATTTGAATTCAACTTCCCATTATCGGGATGAACCCAATAACCATACCCACCGTAAGCTTGCCATTTCTCACCGAAAGATTTCTGAAGCCATACAGGAAGGAGAATTTGTGTTTTACCATTTCCCAATTCCTTTTCAACTTTTCCAGTTGGAATTTCGCATAATGGAAAAACGCCAATTTGTGGACAATACTTTGTTTCTTCAATGAATCTGTATTTCATTCCAACCTCTACATCGCCAATTCCATAATTCGTTTTTTCTCCATGAACAGAACTGTATGCAGCAGGAACAATCAAATGCAATTGTGCATTTTTGAATACACCATAATTCACTTCGAAATGGGGTAAAGTCCCTTCACCAAAAGTTTTATTAAATCTTGAATGGGAAGAAAGATACAGTTCCCACGTTCTCAATTCAACAGGCACTGGATCATCTGTATCAAATGGAGGACCTGCATTTGCATTTTTTGAATTAATCAGAAACACCACAAAAAACAGCAAGACAATCTTTTTCATAAATGATTCAATTTGGATTAATATATTATTTATATGAGGGGATTTTGAGCTAATCCGCGAGTGACAATAATAAGTATTATCGCATATGCAAGACATGAGGAAAATTAGTATTCAGAAAATACTGACACGAATTGAATACTAAATAAAATAATTCATCCACATTTTACATTAATCCACTAAAGCCATTGACTGAATTTTTTGATGTACCATGTTTTTACCAATTGTGTCAATACACAATAGCTTACCAAAATTATTATAAGAAATGGAAAATATGCGAATGGCAATGCTTGCAGTTTTAATGCAGCCGCGAATGGAGAAAAGGGAATGAAAATCCCAATGGCCATTATCAAGGTTGTCAATGCCACCACAGGCGCTGTTGCCCAACTTTGTATAAATGGAATTTTTCTCGTGCGAATCATGTGTACAATGAGGGTTTGTGATAATAGACCTTCAATAAACCAACCCGTTTGAAACAAACTTTGATGTTCTACAGAATTTGCCTTGAAGAAAAAGTACATGACTCCAAAAATTGCATAATCAAAAATGGAACTGATCGGCCCAATGAAAATCATAAAACGGCTCGTTCCTCTTTCATCCCACTTCTGTGGTTTCTCTACAAAATCATCATCCATACTATCCCAAGGAATTGATATTTGAGAAATATCATAGAGCAAATTTTGTACAAGAATTTGAATGGGAAGCATTGGCAGAAAAGGAAGAAGTGCACTTGCTCCCAAGACGCTGAACATGTTTCCAAAATTGCTACTTGCTGTCATTTTTATATACTTGATGATGTTGCCAAAAGTTCTGCGACCATATAATACGCCCGTGAGCAACACCATTAAATCTTTCTCTAGTAAAATGATGTCGGCACTTTCTTTTGCAATATCCACTGCAGTATCAACGGAAATCCCAACATCGGCTTGACGTATTGCTGCAGCATCGTTAATGCCATCACCCATAAATCCAACGGTATGACCTTTATATTGCAACAATTTTACAATCCGCGATTTTTGAAAGGGGCTTAATTTTGCCATGATGGAAATGTCGTCTATCTGAGCAAGAATTTCTTCATCACTCATCTTTTCCAATTCATTTCCCAATACAATATGATTGATTGGAATTCCAACATCACGACAAATTTTCTTTGTTACAATTTCATTATCGCCCGTCAATACTTTTATTGTCACACCCAATTTCTGCAATCCTTCAATGGCATGTTCTGCAGATGGTTTTGCAGGATCAAGAAATCCAATAAAACCTGTGAGAATCAAATCACTTTCGTCCTTGATGGAATAAGTGAGCGGCCCTCCATCGAATTCTTTAATGGCAACAATCAAAACTCTTAAACCATCTTCATTTAATTTCCTAGAAGTATCCGTAACAATCTTCCGCATCTCATCATTCATAGGAACAACTACATCACTCTCAATTTGTAATTGTTTATCATCACCAGGATCAAATGCATGAGAACAGACATCTAGCATTTCTTCTACAGCACCTTTGCAAATTAAAAGGTGTTTACCATTTTTCCTTTCCAAAATCACACTCATTCTTCTGCGCTGGAAGTCGAAAGGTATTTCATCAATTTTTTTGAAATCCTCATCCAACTTAATATCATGATGCAATTCATTATGGTCAAGAACGGCCACATCCAATAAATTCTTTAGGCCAGTTTGATGAAAGCTATTGAGATATGCCCATTGCATCACTTCATCATCGTCTTTTCCAAAAACATTGAGATGTCGCGTCAATACAATTTTATCCAAGGTCAAAGTTCCTGTTTTGTCCGTACAGAGAATATCCATTGCACCAATGTTCTGAATGGCATTGAGGCGTTTTACAATAACTTTTCGTTTACTCATTTGTACAGCACCTTTGGCAAGATTGGCTGTAACAATCATTGGTAACATTTCAGGCGTTAAACCAACAGCGACGGAAAAACCGAAAAGCAATGCTTCAATCCAATTTCCTTTCATCAATCCGTTAATCAGAAAAACGAGAGGAACCATGACCAACATGAAACGAATGAGTAACCAGCTTACTTTGCTCACACCTTTATCAAAACTAGTAAGAGGTCTTTTCCCTTCTAATGCTTTTCCAATGGACCCAAAATACGTTTCGTTGCCAGTTGTTACTGCAATAGCTGTTGCCACTCCACTCACAACATTGGTTCCCATAAAACAAAGATTCTCCAATTCTAAAGGAGATTTATTTTCCGCATCTTCAATTTTATGTTCACGTTTTTCAACTGGCAATGCTTCGCCGGTAAGAATGGATTGACTAACAAATAAATCCTTTGATTGCATAATGCGGCAATCAGCAGGAATCATGTCGCCAGCACTCAGCATGACAATATCTCCAGGAACAATTTCCTTGATATCAAATTCCTTTTTACCCGTTTCTTTTCGAATTAAAGTGGCAGTGGTACTTACCATGCCTTTCAATTTTTCTGCAGCTTGATTGCTACTGTATTCTTGCCAAAATCGAATAATGGAACTAAGCAAAATCATTGCGCCTACAACAATGACTGTTTTGTAATCATGTTCACCAGGCGCCGTAAATAAAATATCTATAACATAAGAAACAATGGCTATTGTAATAAGTACACCATTGAAGGGCGTGAGAAAAGATCGGACCAATTGTTTATACCACGGTGCAGCCTTCTCATGTTCGATTTCATTCGATCCAAATTGATTGCGCTTTTCCTCAACTTCATTCTCTGAAAGTCCATTTAAACGACTTTCTAATATTTGCAAAAATAAATTGGTATCCGACTTTGAGACATCCCGCAGTTTGCTCAGTGAATTCGCTTCAAAACCATGGTTTCCAATTTTAGAAAAACCAATTTTACTTTTAAGTTGCTCTTTTATTCTCGCTGCAGTCATACAGAATCCAAATCAATATATCTTTCCAGAAGCACTTGTTTTAACGAGTACAAAAGTAGTTGGAAAATTGGCCTATTTCGATTGTGTTCTAAAAAGTAATAATTTATTAAACATCACGAATTTCGACTGACTTAACCTTTTAAAAAACGCCTTGGTCGACGATTATCACAGCATCCCCTCTCCTCTGTTCAATCTTTTCTCTGAAACAAATAATATGTCAATGCAATCAGTGGAATATTTTTACTCAATACACCTAAGGGATGAAGCCAATAATGAGGTGCCAATACACTAAGAATGATGGTGTATACTAAAACAAACAATAATTGAAAAAGCAGAATTTGTTTTCTCCATTTTTTTCCAAAAACAGCGATACCTAAAACGATATCAGCCATGCTTCCTGCATAAATAAACAATACTGAATATTGATGATTCGCTCCTATTTCCTTCATCATGTTCAAACTTTCATCCCAAGAAATTAGAGAACTTATGCCGGACCAAATCCAGATGAATGAAATGGCCAATAATGCGGCAATCATCGGAAAATAACTGCTCTTGATTAAATCTGAAGAATTAATTTTCAAACTGGCCTCTTCACAAATAGGTTTGTAGTCATCAGCGGAAATGGAAGATAACATGATCATCATGTTTTTATTGAAGATTCCAATGGACGCTTTTGGAAAAACTGCGAAAAATAGTTTGAATAAAAAACTTGGTGTTTTAAAAAAGATTGCCTTTTTACCTCGAATAGCGATTAATATTTTCAGCAACGATTCTGCTTTTGACACTGCATATATTTGTTTCGGGGAATTGTCGAAATCTTCCACAACGTTCTTGATGATCCTTGTTAATTGGGAGATATGAATCGCCGGCGGATTTTTGGAATTCAGCAAAGGTATGATTGGTAGTTGCGCCATTTCAGCAAAAAACTGTGTGCTTTGCGCTCCTTTTCCCAATACAATTCCAGGATATACAATTCTAGCCTTATCATAGGAAAGCAAAAAATCATCTGCCATCTTTTTGGTTTTCAAAAATGGAATTGGAGGATTTTCCTTTTCAGCACCAACAGCGGAAATATTAATTATTCGAATTTCTTTTTTTATACAAGCCTCATAAAGTTTAAGTGGAGATGTCGTTTGGATTTGTTCAAAGTCGCCATCAATAATACCAATTGCATTAATGACTAGTTGAACGTTATTCAGAATTTTTTCCCAATTATTTTCTTTTGTAAAATCAATGAATTCCCATTTTTCGTAACCATCAATTGGCTTCCTTCCTCCTATGCATACATCATGCTCCGCAACCAACGAGTGAAAAATCGCATTGCCAATAAAACCCGTTGCTCCAAGAATTAAAATTCGCATATCAAATAAAAGGTTTGTAAACCATCAGATAATAAATGAAAACGGAACCAAGAAAGGATGGAATGCCGAGATAAAACCAAATTTTCATGAGTCGATGAAATTGTTCTGGGATTTCATTCTCCTTTTCCAAAATCTTTTTGAGTTTAAGTTGGATAAATGCTGCCCTAAGCCACAAAACAAGTACAATGAAACTCACCGAAAAAACAACCCAAAACCAATTCGAATAAGTCAATCCCATCAAATTCGACAATAGCACTCCAGTGATAAGTTGTATTATAACAGAAGGTGTTGTGAAAATTGTATCGGCAAGAATCACCAATTTTAAAACTTCCTTTACCGTTGTTACACTCGATCTTTTATAAGTAAGGAAAAGATAGAAAGCACTTCCCAGTCCTGTCCCAATCATGAGTGTTGCACTGACAATGTGAATTAATTTTAATAATTGATAACTCATCTTGAAAATTATTTTTATAAAATAAACTTAACCCATTCCAGGACTTCTAGAAATGTTGTTGCGCTTCAGTAAAAGTAAGTTTTGAAATTAGAGCTTAAACTTAAGGAATTCAATCTCCTAAAATCCAATTTGGAGATTATTCAAGCCAATAAATGCAGTATTATTCACTTACAGGAACAGAAACATTATAAGCCAGTGTTTCTCCTGTATGCGTATCAGTTATTAAAAATTGATAACCCCAAACTGGTGTTACATGCGTTGAATCCCAACCCGGATCAACTCCTTTACTATAGAAAGTATAGGCATTTTGTCCATTAGGCAAACCAGCAATCGTTAATCTGCCATTGGCATTCGTAACGTAACGTTGGTCGTAAAGAGTAGTGTCTGTACCTGGAAAAACCAATGTTCCATATTTTACAAAAACCCTAGCATGAGCAATTGGAACGCCGTGATGGTTCACAAATAAATTAGCACTCACGCCATTAGCAGGAACGATAATAGGATCCGTATTCTTCTTGCATCCGAAAGATGAAGAACCCAAAACGAGAAGGAAAAACAGAATGCGTTTCATTTTTGCCTTTAATTCGATATCTAAATTACAAAAAAAGAAGCCTCATTCCAATTGGGTTTGTAATTGGTCCAATTAAGAATACAAATGGGAATTACTTTTCCTCCAACATATTCCAAGCACCACCTAAATTATCAACGATATCACCCGCTTTCATTCCATGTTCCGTTTGAACTGATGATGCGATATCACCTGCTAAACCGTGCAAATAAACACTCAATACGCACGCTGCTTGTGGATTATAACCTTGCGCACGCAATCCTGTGACAATTCCAGTCAAAACATCTCCACTTCCTCCCGTTGCCATACCTGAATTGCCTGATGAATTGAAAAATACTGTTCCATCTGGACAAGCAATGGAAGTATGCGCGCCTTTCAGTACAACATAAATTCCATGTTTGATTGCAAATTCACGCTGCGTTTTCAATCGATCAAAACTTGTCTTGTGCTTTTCCGTCAATCGATCAAATTCGCCAGGATGAGGAGTAATGATTGTTCCTTTTGGTAAAAAAGCCAACCATGTTTTATTTTCAGAAAGAATATTTATAGCATCTGCATCCAAAACATATGGACCTGCATATTCGTTCAGCAATAATTTCAAGGATTGAGCTGTTTCAAATTCCGTTCCTATTCCCGGACCTATTCCTATTGCAGAATATTCCGTTTCCGATTGAGGTCCTTTGGAAATTCTTCCAGAAATATTTTTTTTACCATCTGCAAATTGCAACATTGCTTCAGGAACGGATGATTGCATAATTTCATTTCCACATTCAGGAATATTAACTGTCAGTAGTCCAACTCCAGAACGAAGACATGCGCGTGAAGTTAAAACAGCTGCACCCATTTTACCATAACTTCCAGCGACAAGCAGTGCGTGACCGAAAGTTCCTTTGTGAGAAAATTTTGTCCTTGCCTTAATAAAATGTTTCGCAAAAGCATGCGTTACATAATGAAAAGGACTTGGTGCAACAGCAATGTAATCATGAGAAAGTCCAATTCCCATTACATGAAAATTTCCGACATAAGAATAATTTTCAGCGAAGAGAAAAGACAATTTTGGTTGTTGAAATGTCAGCGTATGTGTAGCGTGAATAACATGCGCGTATGAATTTTCAGAATTATCATCGCCAAAAAGTCCAGATGGAATATCAATGGAAATTCTTGGAGCTGGTATTAAATTAATACGGTCAATTAATTGTGCCGAAATGGAATCCGGTTCACGCGATAAGCCAGAACCGAATATTGCATCAATGACAATTATGTTTTCGTGTAAATCAAAGTTTAGATCATTTGGATTTATGATCTGATGAATTGAAATATTTGTTTCGGAAAGTCGATCCAAATTTTCAGTAAAATCATCGGAATTATTTTTCGAAACTTTCAAATAGAAAATCTCCACTTCACATCTTTCCTTATGAAGTTGACGTGCAATTGCCAAACCATCGCCCCCATTATTTCCATTTCCACAAACAATCACAAAGCGAAATGGATTTCCATAATTTTTCAGAATCCAATTCGAACATGCTTTTGCCGCTCGTTCCATCAAATCGATTGACGCAATCGGTTCATGGGAAATGGTAAAAGCATCAGCTTCTCGAATTTGCGCGACGGTAAGTATTTTCATTTCAAATTAGGAATAAGAAATAGCAAAAATGACAGCCACCAGAACGATCAGTAAAATAAAACCATGAATGGAAAGTCCAATGATGGAACAGGTACGGCCACCTTTTATTTTTCGAATGGAAGCTTCCGAATATTTACCAGGAGAATTTGCGATTTCTCTCAAGGCAGTTCCGGATTTTGAAATTGTGATAATGTTCAGAATGAGTCCGACAATTGCAACAACAAACGTGAATATCAAACCAAGGACTCCTGTTGTATTAATGCTTGCTGCACTTGGATGTTCAATTGGCCCACCGAAATAATTTCCTTGTGGAGGAAAGCCATTTGGAGGAAATTGTTGGTAACCACCAGGAGGAACTTGTTGATTATAGTTTGGAGGAAACTGCTGATTATAATTCGGAGGAAACTGTTGATTATAATTGGGCGGAACTTGCTGATTATAATTTGGAGGTGTTTGTTGTTTCCAAGTCTCAGGATTAAACGGATCATTCGGAGGGTTACTCATGCAGTTATTTTTTGAGAATAATTATTCTGTGTTTTTGAATTTGAAAATAAACAACAACACTACATAGTGGTGTGAAATTGCACTTCTTTTAGAATATAACTAATGACAATTATCGTAGAAGAAAAAATAATTAAGCCCATCAGAATTTTCGACCCATTTGGTACGCGAAATTTCAGATGGAAAGCCAAGAAAATAAATGTGATGAGAATTGGAAATAATGCAGGATAAAGAAAAAAACTATCCTTGATATTTCCTTGCAACAATTCCAGAAAGGAACGCTGCAGTCCACAACCGGGACAATCAAAACCCGTTATGTACTTGAACGGGCAAGCCAACAAATGCTGACGAAACCAATCCAGGTTCATAACGGGATTTTAATTTTTAATAATTCGAATAATGAGTAGCACCTTGGATGGCAGCTCCTACGAATACAAGAACAACGATGTAATAGATCCAAACCAAAACACCAAGGCAAAGTCCAATGATTGAACAAATACGGCCTGCGTTAAGATTTTTGAAGGAAGACTCTTTATACATTGAAGGATTTGCTTGGTAAAGTCTTTTTCCTGCACCGGACATAACAAGACCGATAGTTCCAAGAATTGGTCCAAGACCACAAATAACAATTGCGCAAATTCCCATTACAAGAACAAGAGTAGCATTCGGTACATCCTGTTGCATTCCCATTGGGTTTCCG
The DNA here is from genome assembly GCA_903873905.1 of uncultured Flavobacteriales bacterium. Taxonomy (GTDB): domain Bacteria; phylum Bacteroidota; class Bacteroidia; order Palsa-965; family Palsa-965. Next base: position 1,297 of record CAIQQJ010000135.1, on the reverse strand, counting down.
CCCATAGGTTGATTTTGCTGATAAGGATTTTGCTGATAAGGGTTTCCCTGCGGTGGATTTGGAGGGAAAGGAGGATTTTGATTTTCCATAATTTTTATTTTGGTTTTTTTTCTTGAATGGGCTAAGGTAAACAATTCTTAAAACCAGAAAAATGGTTTGTATTAGGGTTTTGCATATATAACTTACCAATCTGGATATCAATACTATATCCGACCACAAACATTTACTATCGACTATAAACGCTTAATAACCGACTAGCAGGAATTGAAGACCACACTTTTGCGGCATCGAACTGATTTCAGATTTCAAATGTGCAGATTTCAAATTGCTAATTATTCAAAATGCGAATTGCTAAATAGGAAACAAAATAGGAAAAGCAAACATCTGCCATTTGCGCATTTGAAATCTGAAATCAATTATATGCAAGCATCAACAAACAAAAAATCAATTATTAATTTTTAAAATCAATCTTAATTATGAAAATGGACATGAAACGCAACAGCGTGCAATTGATCGGAAATCTCGGAATGAATCCAGAAGTGAAATCAACAACAACTGGAAAAAAAGTAGCTCGCTTCACATTGTCGAATGTTGCCTACAAGACAAAAGGAAATGAAAAAACATCAACGGTAAATTGGTTCAATCTCGTTGCATGGGAAACACAAGCCGACATTGCGGAACAATATCTCTACAAAGGTCGAAAAGTTGGCATCAATGGACGTCTTGTTACCCGAACTTGGGAAGACAAAACAGGAAAGCAACATTCGCTAACTGAAATCATCGTGAGTGATATTGTGATGATGGACGAGCCGAAGATTTCTCAAGCAGCGTAAAAAGTGGTATTGGTTAGTGGTAGCGGTAGTCTTTTAGTTTGACTATTTGCTACTGCTAATCACTATCTCAAAACGAATAATTTGCCTTTTTAGAGACGAGATTGAATTTTGAAAAGAAATTGACAAAGATTTTGCGACCAATGAAAATCTATCCCGTTAGGGATCACGTGCCAGTAGAAAATAAATTCAATCATTAACCATAGTCCCTTTAGGGACGAAATAGAATCGCAAATGAAGAGATTTTGCAACCAATGAAAATCTATCCCGTTTGGATTACATGTCGATAGAATCAAAACGATAATTTGTCATTTAGAGACAATATTGAACCATGAAATGAAAATCTATCCCGTTAGGGATTATATGACGTTAGAAAATAAAATCATTAATTAACCATAGTCCCTTTAGGGACGAAATAGAATCGCAAATGAAGAGATTTTGCAACCAATGAAAATCTATCCCGTTTG
>CAIQQJ010000134.1 GCA_903873905.1 uncultured Flavobacteriales bacterium | reverse complement strand
CTTCGTTTTGCAAAAAATCCTCGTCAAGCGACTGTGATTCGAAAAATTCTTTATCCGTCAAAACACTATCATGAATTTGCTAAAATAGTTGATGTGCCAGTTTCTGTAGTTCGTGAAGTAGGTGAAGTACTTGACCCACCTGATCTTCACAAGGAAAAATTGATTTTAGAAAATAAAATTATTTCAAGTGTAAGCAAATGCATCTGATTTGAATTGATAGTCTATTGTATTCATCCAACTAACCAATTTTATAAATAATCCCAAATGAACATTGTAAAAGAAGCCACAACCACAAAAAAAGCCGAAACAAATTTCGCTCACAAACTTGTTTTGTTGAATGATGAGCACAACACCTTTGAACACGTTTATAATTCGCTAATGGAAATCTGCGGCCACACACTGGTGCAGGCAGAGCAGTGCACAATGATCGCACATTTTACTGGGAAGTGTGTGATAAAGGAAGGGGAGGAGTCAAAGCTGAAGGATATGGTTCTGGCATTTGTTCTGAGAAATATTTCTGTGGTTTTGTCAAAGGAAAAATGAAATGGCAAAATCAATAATTCACTTTGTAAAAGGATAAAGCAAACGTAGAACTTAAAACACCAATATGAAATCAATAGCGCTGTCATTTTTATTTGTTATTCTGATTTATTTTCAGGCGGCTGCTCAATTTAGTTCTATTTCTATTGTGAAAAAGAATCATGCGTGCAGTGAGGCAGATTCTATTGGGATTTGCAAGCATGAGTATATGAAGTATTCCAATGAATCTGTTATGGCAATTAAGCGAGCTGATTTTGCAAAGGCAGAAAGAAAAATTCATAGAGCAATCAGTAAGGCAAACAACAGCAATGTTGAGATGGATACACTTTATTACTTGAATGCTCAAATTCTTGCGGCAAAGGGCGAATATATTAATGCTGACGAAATGATTTCCAGAATGCAGGTGAATGTGGGCGACTTCAGTTTGTATAATGCAGGAATATATGCCTTGAAGATCGGGTTGTACGAAAAGGCAATCAATTGTTTTGTTGAACAATTAGCAGCAACTAGGATTTTATCACATGAATGTCATTGGGGAATAGGTTATGCACTGCTGCAGTGTGGTCAGTATGAAGAAGCGCAGGTGGAAATGTTAGCCGCGCTCAAGATTCACGATAATCCAAATGTGCGACTTGGTTTGGTGGAAATTTACATGCATGAAAATAAAATTGATGAAGCAACACAACAACTGAAAAGTGTTGTAATGAAAGATCCAAGCAATAGATTGGCAAGATTTTATTTAATCAGCATGCTTCTCAACCAAAAAAAGCTATTGTGTACTACTGAATTATTATCCTTTTTAATATTGGATAATTCCTATGAGGCAATGATTACAAAAGGCAATCTCCTTTACAGGAGCGGTAAATATATTTCAGCCGAAGACTTTTATAAACGCGCCTTGAATTTATCTGATTCAAGAATAGATGCGAAAATCGGTTTAGGAAATGTTTGTCTTGCGCGAAATAAAAATGATGAAGCTGAAAATATTTTTTTGAAAATCATTTCAGAAGATTCCACCAATCAATATGCTCTTGAGGGATTAGGAGTTGTTAATTATAGAAAATCTAATTTTTCATCAGCTCTGTATAACTTCAAAATGGCAGAATTATTGGGAAAAGGTTTTAAATTATCATATGATGCATTGCTTTATGAGGGAAGCATTTATCTCCATCATTATGATTTTAAAAATGCATATATCTGTTTCAATCTTGCAATTAGAAGAAGTAATAATAATGGTTGGGCACACGCAGGAATTGGGTTTTGTTTGATTAACGGAAGGAACTTTCTTTATAGTAAGGTTCTCATTAGAAAAGCAAAAAAGGAATTTACAATTGCCTTGCGTTGTGACAAGAAGAATCCTGTTTTGCTGAATTATATTGGGATCGCAGAATATGGAGCACACTTATATAAGGATGCGATAAAGCATTTTGAAATGGCAATTAATAAAGGTGCCAGTGACACAACTGCACTTAATGCTTTGGCAATGGCATATTGTAAGGTTGGTCAGTTTGATAAAGCGCGTGAAATAATGGCATTGGTTTGTAAAATGGCTCCGACAAATTTTGGATTTTGGAATAACTCAGCTATTGTTGAGAGTGATTATTTGAATCATGTTTTGGAAAATGATCCAGAAGCAAATATTGAGGAAGCTTTGAAAAAGATGGATAAGTTCTATGACATTGCTTTGACGATGAAAACTGACACAGCAGTAATATTGAATAACAAAGGTGTTGGCTACTTTTTGGCTCACAGATATGATACTGCACGAAGTATTTACAACACGATTACAACTGCAGATACAATGGTAAGAGCTGCGATTATAAATAACATTGGAGTTGTTTTCGCTACCACGGGAAATTTGGATATGGGAAAAACTAATTTCCAAAACGCCAATACAATTGATGCAAACGATGATCTAAGTGTAATTGACATTAATATTGATTTAGCAAATCAAAATCTGTTTAGCCTTGCTCCATGGAAAGAGAAGAAATACTACTATATCCTCTTTTACTATTTGCCTTCAATTCCTTTTGCACCACAATTCAACAATGAAATGAATGTACCATTAGTAAAGGCAAACATAGCTTCACCAAATGAAGTGCCGGAGGTTTTTCGGTACAATTATCATTGCAATGAACATGTATCTTATAAGGTGAAGGTTTGTAGGTCACCGAAACAGAAGAAAATTAGATTGACACCAGTGGATGCTTGTTCGCATTGAATAAGAAATGGCAATAATTTGAGGTACTTAAAATCTTTCTTTAAGGTTGAATCATTGCCGAGTAATTCTGCCAATTATTAACAATCCATTCAAAATATCGTTTACACACTTTGAGGGGTTTGAGTTACCTGTTCATTTTGTCACATTTGTTTCGCTTATGGATAAATCAGCGGAAAAAAGATTAAAGGAATTAGTGGAGATTCCACTCAACGTGACCACTCCATTCCGCATCAACGTGACCACTTGATTCAGCACCAAATTGACCACCTTATTCCGCGGCAAATTGACCACCTGTTTTGAGGTGAAAAAGTGCTGAGATCAGTTGACATGATTATTTGATTTTTAGAACTTCACTGTTCCAAGAATTAATAAACTGTATACCATTCACGACTTTTTCAAATCTAGTGATGCAAGGTTCTTTCAGCTAAAAGTT
>CAIQQJ010000133.1 GCA_903873905.1 uncultured Flavobacteriales bacterium | reverse complement strand
TCCAACTGGTGGAACTTCATTGGGTACTGGAACAACTTTTACAACACCTTCGATTTCTTCAACAACAACATATTATGTTGAGGCAACAAACAATTCTTGTACTTCTGGCAGAACAGCAGTGATTGCAACGGTAAATGCAACACCAAGTGTTTTGACTACAACCCCAGCAACAATTTGCGACGCAGGAACGGTGACGCTGACCGCAAGCGCTTCTGCAGGAGCACTTAATTGGTTCAATGTTCCTACTGGTGGTATTTCACTTGGAACGGGAACAACATTCACAACACCATCTATTTCTTCAACAACAACTTTTTATGTTGAGGCAACAAATAATTCATGCACTTCAACCAGAACTGCTGTGGTGGCAACAGTGAATAATAGCCCAATTTCAATCGCAGGAATTGATCAAAATCTTTGCAATGTAAATTCGGTTTCCCTTTCAGGAAATACCCCTACACAAGGAACCGGTAATTGGACTATGGTTAGCGGTCCATATACTCCTGTCATTTCAAATCCTACTTCTGCCAATACTTCAGTGACCAGCTTAATTGAAGGAACCTACATTTTCGAATGGACAATCTCCAACGCACCATGTGTTGCAAGTTCGGATCAAGTTCAGATTATTATTGCTCCTATCCCAACAATTGCCAATGCAGGTACAGACCAGAACTTGTGTAATAATACAACCACAACTCTTTCTGGAAACACACCAGTAGCAGGAAATGGAACCTGGACATTGGTAAGTGGACCAAATTCACCATCCTTTACCAATGCAAGTTCACCGAACACTTCGGTAACTGGACTTATTGCAGGCACATACATTTTTGATTGGTCTATTGCGAGTTCGCCTTGCAATACAAGTTCAGACCAATTGCAGATTACTATTGCACCAAACCCTACAACTGCCAATGCAGGTACAGACCAAAACTTGTGCAACAATACAACTGCTTCCCTTACTGGCAACACTCCAGTTTCAGGAAATGGAATTTGGTCGTTCGTGAGTGGTCCTAATTCACCATCCATTACCAATTCAAGTTCTACAAACACAACAGTAACGGGTCTCGTTGCAGGAACCTACATTTTTGATTGGACAATTGCCAGTTCACCTTGCTCCGCAAGTTCTGATCAAACGCAAATAATCATTGACCCACTTCCAACCGTATCAAACGCAGGGCCTGATCAGAATATTTGTGCAAATGGAGTTTCACTTTGGGGCAACACACCAATAAATGGAAATGGCCTCTGGACTTTTGTTGCTGGCCCTGGTGTTCCTGTGATCAACAATGCAACAAATGCACTTGCAAGTGTAACAGGAATGAACAGTGCTGGAGCGTATACATTTGTCTGGACTATTTCAAGCGGAAGTTGTCAATCTTCCACCGACACAGTTGTTATTTCCACAACCGCAACATCTATTGCATCGAATGCAGGAAATAATCAAACGATCTGTAGTCAATCAGCATCACTTTCAGGAAATGTTCCTTCCTCTGGTAATGGAATATGGTCACTCTATAGTGGACCTGGTACAGCTACATTCACAAATGCTTCGAGCGCTTCATCATCGGTCACGGTATCAGTAAGTGGCACTTATGAATTTGAATGGACAATTTCAAATCCGCCTTGCGCTTCCTCGACAGATATTGTTCAAGTAATTTTTGACACTTTACCATCAGTTGCAAATGCTGGCGTTGACCAAATCATCTGTTCTTCACAAGCATCACTTCTTGCATTACCAATTACAATCGGAACAGGAACTTGGTCAATACTTAATGGTCCTTCTTCTCCTGTAATCACAACACCAAATTCAACAACGAGTACAATTACGGGAATGACTACTTCTGGATCGTACAACTTTATTTGGACAGTGACGAATGGTGTTTGTGCTTCATCATCTGATACAATCACGATCAGTAATCAAAATATTTCAATCCCTGTATTTGCAGGAGTTGATGGACAATTTTGTTCTACAACAACTACACTTGATGCAAGTGACTCACATAACAACACGAGAACTTGGTCATTATTGAGTGGGCCAGGCACTGCGACTTTTGCAAATGCAAATGATTCTGCAAGTGCTGTTACCGTATCAGCAATTGGCAACTACAATTTTGTTTGGACAATAAGCAATGGGCAATGTAACTCCTCTGACACTGTTGCAATAACGTTTGACGGAACTACCACGATTGCAAATGCGGGAATTGACCAAGTATTGTGCAATAGTACAACCGCAACACTCAATGCAAATGCGCCAACAATTGGAATTGGACAATGGTCGCAAATCAGTGGACCTTCAAGTGCAAGTATCGTTTCTGCCTCTTCACCAACTTCAACAATAAATAATTTGATTGCAGGAACCTACATTTTCGAATGGAATATCACCAATGGAATTTGTACCTCAAGTGCTAATCAAGTGCAAATCGTCATCACGCCAGCGCCGACAATCGCAAATGCCGGAGCTGACCAAAACATTTGTGCAAATGGAGTTGCACTTTGGGGCAACACACCTGTAACCGGTAATGGTTTATGGACATCCGCTTCAGGGCCAGTAACACCTACAATTAGCAATGATACAAATGCACTTGCAAGTGTTACAGGAATGAATGTTGCTGGTACATATGTTTTTGTTTGGACAATTTCAAATGGCATTTGCCAAGCTTCTTCAGATTCAGTAACTGTATTTACAACGGCAACCACAGTTGCTGCAGATGCTGGAATAAATCAAAATGTGTGTGGACAAACTGCGTCACTTGCAGGTAACATTCCATCTGGAGGAATTGGCACATGGACACTTTACAGTGGCCCAGGAACTGCCATTTTCACTGACACAACGAATGCATTATCCGCTGTCGATGTTTCGACATCCGGCACCTATGAATTCGAATGGACAATTTCCAATCCTCCTTGTGCTGGATCAACGGACATTGTTCAAATAACTTTTGACGCACCACCATCCATCGCAATTGCTGGTGCTGATCAAAATATCTGCAATTCACAAGCAACCCTTATTGCAGGTCAAATATCAATTGGGACTGGAACATGGTCATTCACAAATGGCCCAACAACACCAACTTTCTCCAATGCAAATGCAGATACAACTGTCATTAATGGAATGACAACTTCAGGTTCCTACTTCTTTGTTTGGACAATTACAAATGGTGTTTGTCCATCATCTTCTGACACAGTAGTCGTCACTAATCAAAGTATTGCTAACGTGGTGAATGCCGGAAATGATGTACAGGTTTGTGACACTGCAATTATTCTTAACGGAAGTGATACCCATGGTAACATCGGAGTTTGGACATTATTAAATGGTAATGGAACGGCAACATTTGGAAATTCAAATGACTCAACGACAACAGTTTCAGTTTCTTCAATTGGCAATTACAATTTCATCTGGACAATTACCAATGGCATTTGTAGTTCTTCCGATACTGTTTCCATAACATTTAACGGAGCCACAACAATTGCAAATGCTGGAACTGACTTGGTGTTGTGCCAAAGTACAACCTCTAACCTGAATGCAAATACTCCAATTGTGGGCGTAGGCCAATGGACACAAGTGAGCGGACCGTCAACTGCCAATATTCTTTCTCCAAACTCGCCAGTTTCAGCAGTTGACAATCTAGTTGACGGAACCTATCTATTCGAATGGACGATCACCAACGGAACCTGCACTTCGAATACCGATCAGGTGCAAATAATTATTTTGCCTCCACCTTCACAAGCGTACGCAGGTGTTGACAGTTCTTCTATCTGCGCACCGCATTATGTGATGACAGGTGTAATGCCAACAAACGGAACAGGAGTTTGGAATCAGATTTCTGGACCATCAACAGTGTTGTTTGCGGATTCTAGCAATGCACAAGTTGAAATTTATGATCTGATTGCTGGTGATTATGTATTCACTTATGCTGTATCGAGTGGAATTTGTTCAGCAACCTCAGACACTGTTTATTTGAATGTTGTCGATTGTAATTCTGATGTGACACTTTTTGTTCCTTCAGGTTTCTCTCCAAACAATGATGGCGTAAATGATTATTTCGAAATTGTTGGAATCAATGCTTATCCACAAAACAAGGTGACCATTTTCAACAGATGGGGAAACATCCTCTTCGATGAACAGGGCTATGACAATGCAAATGTTCGTTGGAACGGCGAAAATAAAAATTCACTTAGCACAGGGAATGGTTATGTTCCCGAAGGCACTTACTTCTATATGATTGATCTCGGTGATGGATCGGCATTATTATCAGGTTACATATTTGTCAACAGAAAATAATTTTAACAAGAGAATTTTCTTCAGATAGTTCTCCTAAAAAATTACATTATGAAAAAAGTCATTTCAATACTAGCGCTGGTGATCGCAACAGGAACAGTTGAACTAAAATCTCAACAGGATCCACAATTCACCCATTACATGTACAACACGGTCAATGTAAATCCAGCCTATGCGGGAACACGCGATGTTTTCAACATCAATTTACTTCATCGCTCACAATGGGTTGGACTTGATGGCGCACCAACGTCGCAAACACTTTCTTTCAATACACCGTTGCGCAATAAAAAAATGGGCGTTGGGCTTTCTGTTGTGAACGATCGAATTGGTCCCATCAATCAAACTTTCATTTATGCTGACTATTCCTACACAGTCAAGCTGACGGAAAAAATGAAACTTAGTTTCGGAATGAAAGCAGGAATCAATTGGTTCCAGCCAAAAATTTCCTCTCTCAGTACTGTACAGGGAAACGACCCTTCATTCATTGAAGCCTCTGCAACGAATACCATAAAACCGAATATTGGTGCAGGAATATATTTACACCATGACAATTGGTATGTGGGTGTAAGTTCTCCACGTTTGGTTGAAAATAAATTCAAACTTGGTTCCATATCAAATGACACAGCATCGTTAAAAGAAAATCGTCACACTTTTTTTATTGCAGGATGCATTATTCCAGTAACAAAAGATTTGAAATTGAAACCTACTGTAATGGTAAAAACGGTGGTCAATTCTCCAATTTCCATTGACGTTACATTAGAAGCACTGATTTACAATAAATTTTCCCTTGGTGCTGGTGTGCGGGTGAATGATAGTTTTTATGCAATGCTTGGATACCAATTCAGCACCCAATTCAAAGCAAGTTTCGCATATGATTACACCACAACCCGTTTGCAAAACATCAACAACGGAACTATTGAGATTATGCTCAATTATGATTTCTTTTTTAACAATGACAAACTTCGTTCACCACGCTACTTCTGATTTCATCAATAAATAATATATTATGAAACACCTATTCTTGTTACTGATCATCTTTCTTTCGATTGACGCTAGCGCTCAATCTGCAAAGGAAAAAAGGGCTGATAAGAATTACAACAACCTTTCCTATGTTAAGGCTGCTAATATTTATGAAGAGCTCGCAGCCCACAACAAACTTTCGGATGTCGGAATTCTACATTTGGGAAATTGCTACCGTGAGACTGGAAGATGGGGCTTGGCAGAACAATGGTATGGCAAACTTGCCAATGGAAAAACTCCTCCTGCAGAGGTGATTTATTATTATGCTCAAGCACTTCGTTTCAACGGAAAATATTCTGAAAGTCAAAATCAGATGAATCGATTTGAACAAATACAAGCAGACGATTCTCGCGCAAAAGAATTCAAAAACAATCTTTCTTTTTTCGAAAATCAATCCAAACAACAACCCTATTTCGATTTGAAAATCATTGAGGCGAATTCCCTTCAAGCGGATTTTGGTGCATCCTTTTATGGTGATAAAGTTGTTTTTGCTTCCGCTCGGCCAAATCAAACTGGCAAACAAAATATCCATACTTATAATGGAAGTCCATTCCTCGACATGTATGTTGCGAATCGTGAAACAAATGGTCAATTGTCAAACATCAGTTTATTGAATCGTCATATTGACACAAAATTTCATGAAGGCCCTGCTTGTTTTTCTGCCGATGGAAATACCATGTATTTTACCCGAAATAATTATTTCAATGGAAAATATTCCAAATCACTAAAAGGAATAAACAACTTGAAAATTTTCCGTGCGAAATGGAATGGTAATTCATGGATTGAAGAAAACATTTCTATTAATAGCAATGAGTATTCTGTTGGTCATCCTGCATTGAGCGCCGATGGAAAATGGCTGTATTTTGTTAGTGACATGGCCGGAGGTAAAGGTGAAACAGATATTTATAGAGTGGCAATCAATTCGGATGGAAGTTTTGGCAATGCAGAAAATATTCCTGGTGCCATCAATACGGAAGGAAAAGAAATGTTTCCTTTTATTGACAAACAAGGAAATTTGTTTTTTGCGTCCGATGGACATTTAGGTTTGGGTGGTCTTGATATTTTTTATGCGGCTTCAGACGGAAATGGTGGTTTTTCAAAACCAATGAATCCAGGAATTCCAATAAATAGTTCTTCCGATGATTTTTCACTAGTGCTTGATGGCACTTCGAAAAGTGGATATGTAAGTTCCAATCGAATTGGGGGAAAAGGAGATGATGATATTTATGCGATCAATCTTCTACGTCCTTTAGCCGTCACCTATTCGATAAATGGAATTGCAAAAGAAAAAAGCACTGGCCTATTACTTGCCAATGCTTCAATTTCCTTGTTGGATGCCGAAGGTGTATTGTTGAGCAATATCGTGACGAGTACAGATGGTTCTTTTTCATTTGAGGTTGAATCATCAGACAATTACTATCTGAAAGGAAATTTGGAGAATTATTTCGAATCCAAAACTAGTTTCAACACCATTGACATTGAGCAAAAAAATAAATTGACACAAGATCTACTATTTGAAAAAAACATTGGACTTGCACTCCATATCACAACGCTTGACAAGAGCAATTCAACTGCAATTGATAGCGTGAAAATCAATGTCATTGACAACCTTACTGGAAATCCAATTCAAGGAATAGAAACGGGTACCATTGGAGATTTTCGTTTCCCAGTTGCCAATAAAAAAGTTGGTGATGAAATCAGCTACACCATCACATTTGAAAAATCCGGCTATCTCACACAAACAAAAACCATTA
>CAIQQJ010000132.1 GCA_903873905.1 uncultured Flavobacteriales bacterium | reverse complement strand
TTTTCATTTTCTTCCTCTGAAATGCGGAATAATCCAAGAGGCAAGAAGTGAAATTCACCGAAAAAAGAAAATCGTTGCATGGGGAAAAATCCACTCCGGTTAATTTGCATCCAATGAAATTTATGTTTTTCAATCCCGTCTTCGCCATTTTCGCCAAACTCAAATTACAATTCTCAAAAGTACAATCCATAAAATCGTTTCCCGAAAGATCGGCTTTTTCAAAATTGCAAGACTTGAAAACGCAGTGGGAAAACTCCCGATCACGCAATTCCTTATTGGAATAATCTACTTTTTCGAAGGTTTTGTTTTCGTGAAGGACTTCAGACATGGGAAACATTATAATTCAATAGACTATTGCCGCAGAGGCGCTAAGGACGCAGAGAATAAAATGCGTCTTATTTTACAATTTTAAATTTCCTTCCATCTGCCGCCACAAAATAAATCCCTGCTGCAAAATTCCGAATGTCGATTGGTTCATTTTCATTGACCATTTCACTCAAAACAAGATTTCCATTCATATCGAAAATCTGAATTGGTGAATTTGCATGAATTCCGGTGATTGTGAAATAATCAATAACGGGATTTGGGAAAAGAGAAATGGAAGATGAACTCAATTGATTTTGTTCAATGCCCAGAACCGCAACATTCGTCACTTTTCGTACGCGATGATTCAAGTCAACGATGTATAAATCCGTACCACTTGTTGCACATGCATCAGGCCACATTCCTGCAGAAGTTGCGGGGCCATTATCGCCACTGTAGGCATAATTTCCATTACCCGCTACCGTACTGATGAATCCTGTCACTGCATCTATTTTCCGAATGCGATCATTGTTCAATTCGGCAATGAAAATATTTCCACCGCCATCAACCGTCAAACCTTCAGGCGTACTTGTACTCGCCAAATTGGCAGGACCACCATCACCATAAAAAGTTGCTGTCCCGCTTCCGCAAATCGTTGAAATGATTCCCGTAGCCATATCCACTTTACGGATGTAATGATTGAATACCTCTGAAAAAATAATATTTCCGCTGAGATCACATTTCACATCATATACATTTCCACATCCTGCTGCCGTTCCTTGTCCGCCATCTCCAGAATGTGTGGAATTTCCATTGCCCGCAACTGTCGTGATAATTCCTGTAAGATGATCCACTCTTCGAACGCGCGCATTTCCTTGATCGGCAATGAACATATTATCAGATGCATCAAAACAAACTCCCGTTGGACTTGTCAAGTTCGCCAAGGTTGCGGCAAAACCATCACCGGCAAAACCCATTGTTCCATTGCCTGCAACAGTGGTAATTATTCCCGTGCTCATGGTGATTTTACGAATGCGGTAATTCTGATAATCGGCGATGTATAAATCTCCATTGCTGTCAAAAGCAAGTCCGGCTGCACCATTCAATTGTGCAGCTGTAGCAAGACCATTATCACCACCATAACCTGCAACACCAGTTCCTGCGAAAGTGGAAATGACTCCACTCAAATCCACTTTTCTTATTTTGTTATTTCCATCAGCAATGTACATCACACCGCTTGGATCAACGGCAATTCCAATTGGACTTCCAAGATTTGCAGCAATTGCTTGTCCCCCATCCCCACCAGAACCAACGATTCCGTTTCCTGCAACTGTAGTAATGATCTGAGCGTTCAGGAAAAATGTTCCTGATAAAACGAGAAAGAGCGAGTAGATTTTTTTCATGGAGATAATTTTAAATTTTAATTTCTTGTAATTGTAATATTTCACAAATGAAATTATTCCTTTTCAATCAAACATCCAACATCAACAATCAAAAATCTCATTTCATAAACAGCGCTCTCAACTCTGTTGCATCTTCCGGTTTCATTTTTCCTGCAAGCAACAAAGCCAATTGCCTACGGCGAAGCGCTCCGTCATAACGGGCTTTC
>CAIQQJ010000131.1 GCA_903873905.1 uncultured Flavobacteriales bacterium | reverse complement strand
AGTAATAATGAGTTTCAATAACATTGCCCCTGAAAATTTTCAGGGGCAATGTTTTTTCTGATTTCTTGAACACGGCAGATTTTCAGTTGAATGATTTGTATTCTCGTTAATCGAATCGGATATTTACATTGAAGGAAAATGTTTTTAAAAATTGAATCATGAAAAATCGCATTCTATTTATTCTCTCTGTTGTGTTTTGTTCCACCATGGTTTTCGCGCAAGATCCATTAATCGGATCAAAAGCTTGGAATGAGCAACATGTACAAAAGAATTCAAATCCTTTGCCACAGAATGGAAATGCTACACTTGGAACCATTTTCGATACCACTATTTGCGGACTTAATTATACACAAGCTTCTGTGAAATTGGGAATGCGATTGCCGCTATTAAATAATCCTAGTGTTGTGCAACCTGCTCCTTTTCCAATTGCCAACATTCCTTTTTGTGCGCAGATAATTAGATCCTACTTGTGGTGTGTGGGTTCTGGGAGTGGAATTGCAATTACAGCAACTATTACCAATCCAAGCGGAACCACTCAAACTTTTCCGATGACAATGGTTGGCCAAGATGCAGATATGTGCTGGGGTTATACGGGGACTTTTGTTTATCGTGCGGATGTAACAAGCATTATCAATGGAAATGGGAATTATATCATCAGTGGAATTCCAACTAATCCACCAGCGCCGATGGACGATATGGACGGAGCTACGCTAATGGTAATTTATAAAGATGTTGCTGCTTCTTACACAGGAAGCATTCACATTAATGATGGTGCCGTAACTATAAACGGAGGTACGACCACACAAATGATGACGGGTTTTAATGCTTGCGCAAATTCCACAGCAGCAAGTGCATTTATGGTTGTGTCCAATTTACAGGGACTTGGTGCGCAAATATCAATGAATGGCGGTGCGCTTTTTGGTGTTAATGAAGATTGGTACAATTTCATTTCACAACCTACAGCCATTTCCCAATGGCAGAGCTCCTGTAGTTTTAATGTCAACTCATCCGGTGATTGTTATTGCCTTGCCGTAACAGGGTTGTATTCTCAGACAACCTGTTCCACCTGCACTCCCGTTACAGGAGTTTTGACAATTACCAATCCTACTACAATAGCAGCAACGTGTTCGAGTAATGGATCCGCAACAATTGCCGTTACAGGAGGAAGCGGAAATTATACCATCACTTGGAATTCAAATCCGGTTCAGAATGGATTGACAGCAAACAATCTTCCTCCAGGAAATTATTATGTTTCAGTTGTAGATAGTACTGCTGGAGCTTGTGGTTCCATTTCTGTAAATATTCCCTACACAGGGCCAGTTCTTACAACTACAACAACAGGAGTAACATGCGTAACTCTTGGATCTGCTCACGCAAATGTTACTGGCGGAACAGCACCTTACATTTATAGTTGGGCTCCTTCGGGAGGGAATGCTGCAACTGCAAACAATCTTTCAGCAGGTATTTATACCGTAACTGTTACTGACAATACGGGATGTACTATTTCAGCAAATGCAATTGTTGCAAATACTTCCAATTTACTTGTGAATACGTCAACGACTGCAGATAGCTGTCCCTCTCCAACAGGTTCTGTTCATGCTTTCGCCCAAGGTGGTCAAGCTCCGTATTCTTATTTGTGGATGCCTGGAAATTACACAACTTCAAATGTTTCAAATCTTCCTGCTGGGTCTTATACAGTTACTGTTACAGATGGAGCAGGTTGTATTGTTTCAGCATTGGCAACAATTTCTGTTTCTACTGTAGGTGTGATTGTTTATGTTGGTGGAAATGGAAATGTTGCATGTGGAGGCTCAACTCAATTATTTGCATATGCTAATTATTCTCCTGCAACTTTTGTTTGGTCGCCATCTACTTATCTTAGCAATCCGAATATTCAAAATCCTATTTGTACACCTCTTGGAGGAATTACCTATACGGTAACTGCAACTTCTGCTTGTGGAATTGGATCAGCTCCGTACACCATTTCAATTGCAGGAACAAATCCTTACAACGAACAAATTTGTTTTGTTAGTGTTGACACGGCACTCAATAAAAATGTGATTGTTTGGGAACGACTCAATTCTCCTCCATCAGGTTCCTACAATATTTATCGTGAAACATCAAGTTCCGGAGTTTACGCACTTATTGGAAATCAACCCTTGTCGCAATTCAGCACGTTTACGGATATGACATCCAATCCGATGAACATGGCTAATCGTTATAAAATTTCCACAGCAGACAGTTGTGGTGTCGAATCGGATACGAGTTTCCATCACAGAACTTTATTCCTTCAAGTGGGCCCTGCAATTCCAACAGGATTTAATCTTGCATGGACGCCATACGAAGGGCTGCCAGTAGCAACCTATTACATTTATCGCGGAAGTAATCCGGGTAATCTGACTCTTCTTGCTGCAGTTGCAGGGACAATTCATAACTGGACTGATTATAATCCTCCAGTAGGACAAATGTATTATATGGTTCTTGCTGTTCATCCTTCAGGTGGATGCAATCCTTCCTTGCGAATCGGTGATCCAATGAATACTGCAAATATTATGGGATCGCTTTCCAATCTCAATCCTGTAGTTTACAGCGGAATTGATGAAAACAATCTATTGGATAATTCATTGCTCATTGCACCAAATCCTGGTAATGGCAATTTCCAAATCAGTATTTCACTTTTGAGTTCCGAAAAAATTCAACTGAGTGTATTCGATAATCTTGGTCGTTGTGTTTATATACAACATGAAAATGCAAGTGCGGGAAATTTCTCTACAACAATGAATCTTTCTTCACTTGCGTCCGGAGTGTATTTCATTCAGGTGAAAACGCAGAATGGAATGGCGACTAAAAGAATGGTAATCAACTAAAATAGTGTTTCATGAAATTAGAAAAGTCTCACAAATTCGGTGAGACTTTTCTAATTGGACTATTTCGCATAAAAATGCATTTCCTTAATGTATTCCCATACTGCTGGCGGAAAATAATACCGAACATCTTTTTTATTCTTGATGGCTTCTCGCAAAAAGGAGGCTGAAATTTCCATTACTGGTGCTTCCGTAAATTGAACAGCAGGATGTTTTTTTAATTTTCCACCATCAGCTCCTAAGCGTGGATAAACATAAATTTTATATTGTTCCAATATGAATTCGAAATTCTTCCATTTGTGAAATGAATTCAGATTATCTTCTCCCATAATCAATGAAAATGCATGATCCGGAAATTTATCAGCGAGATGGGCGAGTGTGTTTACCGTATAGGAAGGTTGCGGAAGTTTGAATTCTATATTACTCGCCTTCATTTTTGTGTGATCTCCAATTGCCAGTCTGACCATTTGCAAACGGTGATTGTCAGCCAACAATGTTTTTTTTTCTTTCAAGGGATTGTGTGGAGAAATCACAAACCAGATTCTTTCCAGCTCCGTAAATTCCAACATGTAATTCGCGAGGATCAAATGACCAACGTGAATGGGATTGAACGAGCCAAAAAACAAACCAACTTTCATTTACGAATTACGATTTTTTTAGATGTTCAAGAAATTCTTCACGACAGTTTCCGCTTCTTTCACGGCACGCTCCAAATTGTCATTCACAATTGTCACATCAAATCGCGATTCAAATGACAATTCACTTGCCGCTTTTTCCAAACGCATTTTAATTTTTTCTTCCGGCTCGGTTGCACGTTGACGCAAGCGTTCTTCCAAAGCTTCCATCGATGGAGGACGAACAAAAATGCCAAGCGCTTCTTTACCGAATTTCTTTTTCAAATTCAATCCGCCTTTTACATCCACATCAAATATTACATGGTGCCCTTTTCGCCAGATACGATCTACTTCGGATAATAAGGTGCCATACATCTGTCCGGGATACACTTCTTCCCATTCCACAAATTCATCGGAATTGACACGCGTTCGAAACTCGTCGGGTGAAATAAAATAATAATCAACACCATGTTGCTCATCACCACGTGGTGCACGACTGGTAGCCGAAACAGAAAATTCCAAAATGGAAATATTGGAAAGCAAGCGATGAACAATCGTAGTTTTCCCAGCACCTGAAGGAGCAGAAAAAATTATGAGTTTGCCTGTGTTTGACATAATGCGAAGATAGGAAAGAGGAATCAGTAAGCGGTCAGCAGTCTCATTCATTTTTTTTGACTGTCGACAGCAAACCGTTTACTGACTATAATACATTTAATAATTGTTCCTTAATCTTCTCCAATTCATCTTTCATCTGCACAACGAGCATCTGAATACTCGCATCATTCGCCTTTGAACCGATTGTATTTATTTCTCGGCCAATTTCCTGTGCAATGAAGCCTAGTTTTCTTCCTGCGCCAGGTTCTTTCATGGTTTTGATGAAATAATCAAGGTGTGTCTGAAGTCGAACTTTCTCCTCTGTAACATCGAGTTTTTCTAAATAATAAATCAATTCCTGCTCGAAACGATTCATGTCGACATTTTCCGCGCCCGCAGCTTCAAGAAGATGTTTGTTCAAACGTTCTCTTATCACAATTGCACGTGTAGGATCTAGCAAAGCAACTTCAGCGAGTTTAATTCGAATGATTTCAATTCGTTGCGAAAGTTCATTTGACAGAACATTTCCTTCATCATCACGAAATTTTCCGAAAGCAGATAAAGCAATTTTTACAGTGGCGTAAACTTCTTTCCATTCATTCTCATCCAGCTCCTGCTTATCCTGTTTCAAAACATCAGGCATACGCATAATCAAGGAAAGAAAATCTTTTCGATCATCTCCAATTGCTTCCGCAGCTTTTTTCAATTCCTGGTTGTAAGCAATGACAAGTGAGTGATTGATTGTACCCAATCCAGCTTCGGTGTTTCCTTCAAGATAAATTGAAACGTCCACTTTTCCGCGCTCAACACTTTTTGAAATTTCGGAGCGTACTTCTGTTTCCTTTTCGCGATACACTGAAGGCATGCGAATGTTAAGATCGAGTTGACGACTATTCAGTGAACGAATTTCCACTGTTATTTTTTTGAGGGGCAATTCACAAACAGCCTTGCCGAATCCAGTCATTGATTTCATAGGCACAAAATTATCAATTATTCCCTTGGAATCCCCCGTCCCCCGTCCTTAGTCCCCAGTCACTTTTATTTTTTTATTCTGGCTTGCCAAAATCACTCCTGTGAAAATAAGGATTGCGGAAACTATTTTTTCCCAAGTGAGTTCATCTTTTCCTAAATACAGTGCAATTGCCGCGGCCATAATTGGCTGTAAATAAATATAGGCACTCACTACCGTAGGACTCAATACCTTCAAACCAAAAACATTCAAGAGATAAGCGATAAACGTAACGCCAATTATTACAAAGAGAATATCAAAAATTATTTTATTATCAAATGAACTCCAGTTGATGGCAATTAAATCTGAAAATCCAATCGGAACAAGTATGATGGTGCTGAAAAGGAAAACCCATTTCAAATTGGTAACGGTATTGTATTTTTTCATTAATGGTTTTGCCAATACCAAAAACGTACCCCAAGAAAGTGCGTTAATGAAAACGTAAAAATCTCCAAGTGGAGAATCTGATTTTACATTGGAAATGGTTTTGCTGAGAATCAATAATGCTGCACCACCCAATCCGATGAGAATTCCAGTCAACCGTTGCCATGTAATTCTTTCCTTGAGAATGATATTTCCTAAAAGCAAAACAAGTAGAGGAGAAGTGATCATGATTATCGCGCCACTGATGGGAGATGTCAAACTCATTCCTCGGACAAAAAGCGATTGATTGATCGTAACACCGCAAAGTGAAAGCAGTGCAAGTTTGAAAATATCTTTTCGTTCTACTTTTTCGCGAATGAATAACCCTGTGATCCAAAGCAAAGGAGTTGCTCCCAAAACACGCAGGGCAACAAATCCTGCAGGAGAAATATGCAATGGAGTGACTTCCTTGATTATGGTAAATCCCATGGCATAAATAAACATGGCAAAGAAAAGGTAAATGTGCGCGAGGATCGTTTTATTCACGAGCGCAAAAGTAGTCATTAGTTATTCTTATTGGGAGATGAATATTTATTTTTGCAATTACCTCATCTGTAATTGTTCCATATTGTTTTTGTGGAGCGCAATTAAACACAATAAATTTTCGCCTGTCCTGCCATCACTATTACTCCTTCCCGACAGAATTGTTGGGAGGGTAAAGCGCTTCTGGGCTAAAGAAGTTTCTTCTGCACAACATATTCACTTTTCTATGATGAGCAACTAAATAAAATTGTAAAATGGAAAAACCACAGTAGCACGGCGATACATTTTTTTAATATCACTTCATCACTTCATAGCCCCATCACTTCATCACCCCATCACTTCCTCACCTCATTCAATATTGCATCAACATTACTTTTCGAATTACCAATGAAAATCTTGTCACCATAAATCACAACAGGTCGTTTTAGAAAAGTATATTCCTCCAAAATATATTTTCGATAATCCTTTTCAGAAAGTTTTTTCTCGTTCAATCCAAGTGCACGATATTTCAAAGCAGCACGGGAAAACAAGGCCTCAAAAGTTCCCGCAAGATTTTTCATTTCATCCAATTGAGCAGCTGTAATCTTTTCAGTTTTGATATCCTGCAATTGAAAACCCTTTTTCAAAAGGTCCGTTTCCTTGAGAATGCGTACACAAGTGGAGCAGGTGGAGAGATGGTAAACTTTTTTCATAAACTTTATTTGCGTGAAAGATAGAAAGGAAAAAACGCATTTCAATTTTGCTGATTAGGTCATTTGAAATTCAAAAAACGATCCATAATCGGCAATTTCATGTGAATCAGTCCAATTGGAAATTGACAATTATCAAATTGGCAATCCTTTCCCATTATCTTTGTGCTTCTTAAAAAAGCAATACAATGACAGACAATTCCAAATTCGGATTCGGTACCAACGCAATTCATGCAGGACAAGAACCTGATCCAACAACAGGCGCAATCATGACGCCCATTTACCAAACTTCAACGTATGTGCAGGAATCTCCTGGCACCAATAAAGGTTATGGTTATGCACGAGGAAAAAATCCTACGCGTGTTGCATTGGAAAAATGTATTGCAGCATTAGAAGGTGCAGAATTTGGATTGTGTTTCTCCTCCGGAATGGGTGCAATGGATGCTGTTTGCAAATTGTTGCGTCCCGGCGATGAAGTGATTACAGGTGATGATTTGTATGGCGGTTCCTATCGCATGTTCACAAAAATATTCGCGAATTATGGAATCAAATTTCATTTTGTGAATATGACGGATGCGTCGAATATTAAAAATTTCATAAACAAGAATACAAAACTCATTTGGGCGGAAACTCCAACCAATCCAACCATGCAAATTATTGATATCGCTGCATGTGCTGCCATTGCAAAAGAAAATAATTTAATTCTTGCTGTTGACAATACTTTTGCTTCACCCTATTTGCAAAATCCATTAAAACTCGGTGCTGATATTGTCATGCATTCCGTAACAAAATATCTTGGTGGACACAGCGACGTGGTGATGGGCGCATTGGTAACAAGCAACAAGGAAATTTACGATCAACTTTATTTTATTCTCAATAGTTGCGGTGCAAATCCAGGACCAATGGATTCCTTCCTTGTGTTGCGTGGTATTAAAACACTACACGTGCGCATGGATCGCCATTGTTTCAATGGAAGAAAAATTGCGGAATATTTGAAAACGCATCCGAAGATTGAAAAAATTTACTGGCCAGGTTTTCCGGATCATCCAAATCATGAAATAGCGAAGAAGCAAATGAAAGATTTTGGCGGAATGATTTCCATTGTGCTAAAAGGTGCCGATCTGAAAGAAACATTCCGCGTCGCTTCTTCATTCAAGGTTTTTTCATTGGCAGAATCATTAGGCGGAGTGGAATCGCTCATCAATCACCCTGCAACCATGACGCACGCTTCCATCCCAAAAGAAGATCGCGAGAGAGTAGGAGTGGTGGATAATCTTCTTCGCTTAAGCGTTGGAATTGAAAATGTAGAAGATCTTTTGGAAGATTTGAAACAAGCTTTGAAATGATTTCAAATTTCAGATGTGCAGATTTCAAATGTTCATCTGTAATTTGTACATCTGAAATCTGCAAATCAATTTTATGAATTACTTCTTCATCACTGGCACTTCTCGAGGAATTGGAAATGCGATTGCTACACAGCTTCTTGCCAATCCGAAAAATCAGGTGACGGGTTTGTCGCGAACGAACAGTATTTCACATGAAAGATTTTCTTTTGTTGAAATGGATTTGTCGGATGAAGCACGCGTAAAGAATTGGAATTTTCCTGAATTGAAAAATGCGGATAAAATTTGTCTTGTAAATAATGCAGGTATTATTGGTGCGATTTATCATGCTGGTAAATTGGAAGCAGATGATATCGCAAAAGCATATCAGGTGAATCTTGTGGCTCCAACTGTTTTAACAAATTCTTTTCTAAAAAAATATTCCTCCATTTCCGTCAAACAAATCATTATCAATGTGAGTTCTGGTGCAGGAAAAAATCCAATTGATGGTTGGAGTGTATATTGTGCAACGAAAGCAGGTTTAGACATGTTCACCCGAACACTCGCTGAAGAATTGAAAATTGCCGATAAAAAGCACATTTATGCATTTGCTGTTGCGCCAGGAGTGGTGGATACTTCCATGCAGGAAGAAATACGGAAATCATCTTCAAATGATTTCAGCCGTATTCAGACTTTTATCGATTACAAGAATTCACATCAATTGGCAAATCCAATCTTGATTGCAGAAAAGTATTTGAGTATCTTAGAGCTCCCCGAGCAATTCAAGGATGTGATTTTTTCGGTAAAAGACATCTAATTTTCAGACATCGAAATCAAAATTTAAGTACCATCTCATGAAACAGAAATTTACGCTAGTGCTTGTCGCTTCATTTTTTTTCGGCACGCTGAACCTCCTTGCGCAAAATCCAAATCTCGGTCCCGATGGATTTCTTCATTGCGGAACAGATGAGCAAATGCATAAAGTTTTTGCACAACATCCCGAACTGCAAGCTGAATTTGAAGCTTCTCAAGCTTTAGCTGAAGCACAAGATGCTTTCGATTTTCAACATGGATATCAGAATGCAACAAATGCACGCTCCACGGGCAACAGTGCGCAAACAGCACCTGCTTATATTATCCCAATCGTTTTTCATATCATTCATGATTATGGTAGCGAAAATATTTCCGATGCTCAGGTTTTGAATGAGGTTCAAATTCTGAATAAGGATTATAGAAAATTGAATGCAGACACGAGTGCAATTCGCGCAGCTTTTTTGGGAGTTGCTGCCGATGCTCAAATTGAATTCCGCTTGGCAAATATCGATCCGAATGGAAATTGCACCAATGGAATTGACAGAATTTATTCTACACAAACTTACATTGGTGATGATGGATCGAAATTGAATTATTGGCCAAGAAATAAATATTTGAATGTTTGGGTGGTCAAAGCAATTTCAAATGGAGCAGCAGGTTATGCCTATTTACCCAATGGTGCGCCAAGTGCAAGTGTGGATGGAATTATTATTCTTTCAACGTATATCGGAGCTATCGGTACTGGGAATACTGCAACCAGTCGCGCCCTTACGCATGAAATAGGACACTTTTTAAATCTGCAACACGTTTGGGGAAATACAAATAATCCTGGTGTTGCTTGTGGTAATGATGGTGTTAATGATACACCGGTTACAAAAGGTTGGACAAGTTGTGTTTCATCTGCAGCAAGTAAAGTTTGTAATGCAAGTATTGAGGAAAATATTCAGAATTACATGGAGTATTCTTATTGCTCTAATATGTTTTCACTTGGACAACGCACACGAATGCAGAGCGCATTGAATAGTCAAAATGGACAGCGCAATCAACTTTGCACTCCTAGCAATCTAATTGCAACAGGTGTCAATAACAATCCTGCAAACGTTTGTTCTCCCGTAGCGGATTTTCTTCCAAACGATAAAGTTTTTGTTTGCATAGGAGGAAGTATTTCTTTCCAAGATTTTTCTACTGTAGGCCACCCAACAAGTTGGAATTGGTCTTTCCCAGGAGGAACACCTTCCACCTCAACTGATTCTTTCCCAATAATTCAATATAATACAGCGGGTATTTATGCAGTTACGCTCACTGTTGCAAATGGTTCCGGTTCAAATTCCCTTACGCGATCTGCGCATGTAAAAGTTTCTTCAGCAACTGCGCAATACAATTCTTGGCAGTACGTAGAGGGAATGGAAGTTCCCGCAACTTTTAGTGCTGATTACACAATCGTAAATCCGCAAGGAAATGCTTGGACAAGAATTACAACTTCAGCTGCAACAGGAACTGCTTCTTTGAAATTGACTAACACCGCTGCAATGGCAGGAACGGTGGATGAATTTGTAGGACCTTCTATTGATATGTCGGCATTGTCCAGTCCGGTATTCACTTTTAAAGTGGCTTATCGTCAACGGGCATCAACAGACACAGATAAATTGCGTGTTTACGTTTCTACCAATTGCGGACAAACATGGTTGCCTCGTTATACAAAAAGCGGAACATCACTTGCGACTGGCGCTGCCACTACATCATCATCGTATGCACCAACGGGCGCGGAATGGAGAACTGAAACTGTCAACATTTCAAATATTCTAACACAACCGAATATTCGTTTCAAATTTTCGTTTGAAAGTGCTGGTGGAAACAGCATTTATATTGATGATATCAATATCACAGGAATAAGTGGAATTGATGCACCAGAAATAGGCGTTCAACATTTCGACGTGTTTCCAAATCCAGTTCAGGAGAATACAATGGTTTCCTTTTCACTTGATAAATCACAGAATGTTTCACTACAACTTTTCGATATGACAGGAAGAGTAGTTTTGGATATGTATAATGGAATTCTAGGAGAGGGAAATCATCAGTTCCCAGTACAAACTGCCGAGAAATTAAGCAACGGATTGTATTTTGTTCGATTGACCACCGCAGAAGGAAGATCAGTTACACAGAAGTTGATTGTGGAATAGAAAAGCATAAACGCAAAAAAGGTCGCTGAATTTCAGCGACCTTTTTTTTATGCTATTTTTTATTTCGATTTGAATCCAACAAGAACCGAAACACATCCTGTTGCTGTTCCATTTCCACCTTCATTTCTTCCTACACTAACGGCAACTTTAAGATCAGTTGTGGTTTTAACTTTGAAGTCCCAAACATCTGTGTTGTTGTGTTCTTTGCTGTCGAAAATAATGGCTCCATTCAAGTCACTCACCACAAATGAAATATTTTCCAAGGTTTCTTCTGCGCAAATGAGAATTCGATAATCTTGTCCAGAATAAAAGGTGAGTGTTGTTTCCATTTTCCCACCTTCCTTAAGTGGAGTGGTGTTCATTTGGCCGTTATGAATAAACGGAGCAATTTTTGGAATACATTGTTTTTTAACCCAAGTTTTGCTGCACTGGGCTGCAATATCACCCATTATCGCAACAGAAATCAATGCGGCGAATAATAGTGCTCTTCTCTTTAAACGCATAGTTTAGTGTATTTAGCACTTCTTTTCAGAAATTATGCCAAATAGTTTATACGGAGAAGAAAATACAAGGTTTCAGTTGAGCTTGATAATTCCACTTCTGATAAGCGTTACTTGCTTTAGAATATTTTGGAATTCCAATTCATTTAAACTGGCTTTGGGAATGGAATTGTCATCACCAATTGTTGTAACACCTGTCTTATTATCAGTGCTTACGTTGGGAGAAGCATTGGTATTTTTTGGCAATGCGTCGAAAATCATTTTTAGTTTTTTCAACTCTTCTGCAATCGGTTTTGTGTCGATGTGATTTTGTTTATCGAGTAATGCAACGAGTTTATCAAGTGAAGAACCTTGTTCAGCGATTCTAATTCGAATATCATTGCTGTTAGTTGTTTCAGCAACCTTACATGCTAAATACAAACCTTCAATCCATCCACCCGCAATCATTAAGGCTGAAGCTTGCGTTTGATGATTTTCATGTAGAAGCGCATCACAATCCCAGTAGGAATCAGTAATGATGCTTAAGACACTGTCGCGATTATTCATGTTGCCTTCTAATCTTGTATTTCTGTCGGCACTGAAAGCAGAAGAAACATGAAGCGCATCTGCAAGTTTGCCTGTGCAATCCATAAACAACATGGTCTCTGCATGCTGGTCGAAAATACCTGCGAAGGCGAGGTCAGTTCCATAAACACCGAGGTTAAGTGCACGCGATGCTGTGGAGGAATATCTTGAAACGTTACTTGGAAGATTTAAAAAATCAGGATTGTACTTTGCTCCAGCATCTTTCAATAAGCTTGCAGTTTCAATTGGAGAAGGCACATATACAAAAACATTTTCCGCAGAAACAACTTCCTGACTTACATCAATAGTCGCGGAGTCTTCCTTCTTGGAATTGTTCTCTGAATTTTCATTGCAGGAAATTGTCCAGATTGAAATCAGAGCAAAAAATAAAATAGAGGAAAAGTGGGGTTTTTTCATGCAATTTATTGAACATGCTAAAGATACAATTGTAAAACGTAACGACTTTGTATTTGGACGGCTCTCTTATGGAATATTTCTTAACAAAAATTAAAAAGGGACGTGGGGCTTGGGATTTGTGACAAGAGTAAGTATTGGAAACATATCCCCCCGTCCCTTGTCCCAAGTCCCTCGTCCCATTTAATCAATGTGCATCTAACCACGTTTTACCAATGCCGATTCCAACTTCAACTGGAACTTCGAGTTTCATGGCATTGACCATTGCAAATTCGATAACGGTTTTTACTTTTTCAACTTCATTTTCCGGAACATCAAAAACCAATTCGTCATGCACTTGTAGCAGCAATTTTGTTTCAAAATTATTTTCCTGCAAGGCTTTCTGCACATTGATCATGGCCACTTTTATCATGTCTGCTGCCGTTCCTTGGATCGGAGCATTGATTGCATTTCTCTCTGCAAATCCGCGCACTACTGCATTTGTACTGGTAATGTCGCGCAGGTATCGTCTTCTTCCTAGCAAGGTTTGCACATATCCATATTCGCGCGCGAAGTTCACGGTATCATCCATGTATTTTTTTACACCTGCATATTCTCGGAAATAATTTTCAATCAATTCTTTCGCTTCTCCTCTGGAAATGCCAAGATTTTCGGCCAAACCAAATGCGCCTTGTCCATAAATGATTCCAAAATTCACACTCTTCGCTTTGTAACGCATTTCTTTTGTCACAGCCGATTCTTCAATGCCATATACACGTGCAGCAGTTGCAGTATGAATGTCTTTTCCGTCGCGAAATGCTTCACACATATTTTTATCTCCGCAAATGGATGCAACAATGCGCAATTCAATTTGAGAATAATCCGCACTGAGTAAAACGAAATTATTATTTCTAGGAACAAACGCTTTTCTGATTTCGCGTCCACGCTCAGAACGCACAGGAATGTTTTGAAGATTTGGATTATCAGAACTCAATCGCCCTGTTGCAGCTACAACTTGATTGTAAGAAGTGTGAATGCGCCCAGTTTGCGGATTGACCATTTCCGGCAATGTATCGATGTAGGTATTCTTGAGTTTTACCATTTCACGATACTCAAGAATTTTTTCAATGATCGGATGTTTTTTAGTGAGCTTCTGAAGTATGTCTTCTCCTGTTGCATACTGACCTGTTTTTGTTTTTTTTGGTTTCTCTGCAATCTTCAAAACCTCAAACAAAATATCACCCACTTGTTTCGGAGAGGAAATATTAAAAGGCGTTCCCGCGAGTTTTTGAATTTCATCATCGATCGCGACAATTTCAATTTCAAGTTGTGCGGAATATTTTTTCAATGTTTCCGTATCAATCGCAATTCCTTCTCTTTCCATTGCCGCAAGAACAGGAACAAGTGGCATTTCAACTTCGTCAAAAAGTTTTTGCGCATTCGCATCTTTCAACAAAGGAGCAAATGCATTCTGCAATTGCCAGGTAACATCCGCGTCTTCTGTTGCATACTCAACAATTTTATCGAGCGGAACATCGCGCATGGAAAGTTGATTCTTTCCTTTTTTGCCAATTAAGTTTTCAATGCTTACGGGAGAATAATTCAGATAGGTTTCAGAAAGTATATCCATTCCGTGGCGCATGTCGGGTTGCAACAGGTAATGCGCAATCATGGTATCAAACAGAATGCCTTTTATTTCAATGCCATAATTTTTCAGCACGTTCATGTCATACTTTATATTTTGGCCGATTTTAATGATTTTTTCATTGGCAAAAAGTGGTTTGAATTCATTCACGATTTTTTGAGCAGCAATTTGATCGGAAGGAACAGGGACATACCAGCCTTCATGACTTTCCCAACTGAAAGAAAATCCAACCAATTCCGCAAGCATCGTATTCAGATTGGTTGTTTCTGTGTCGAAACAGAATTGTTCGAGTTTCAAAAGTTGTGTTATAAGATCACTTCTCTTTTCTTCCGTGTCGGCAAGATGATAGGAGTGTTTTACGGTTTCGATGGTTTGGTAATTTTTCACTTCTTCTGTAGCAACTTCCTCTTCTTCATTCGAACCGGTGTGTCCGAAAATATCCATCTGCCCAGGTTTTGTTTTTTTTGAAGGACCTTCTGCATCCGCAGCTTCGACAGATTTATTATCATTAGACTTTTCTTCTTCAGCTGGCAATTCTTCTCCCAATAATATCTGAGCAAGCCTTCGGAATTCCAATTCGGCAAAAAGTGTTTTTACTTGCTCCTTGTGAATTTCCTTTGCACGCAATTGTTCCTCATCGAATGGAATCGGTGCGTCAATGATAATGGTTGCAAGCATGCGGGATAAGATTGCATTTTCTCTTCCTGTTTCCACTTTCTCCTTCAGCTTGCCTTTCAGCTTATCGACATTCGCCAAAATATTTTCAATGGAACCATATTCGTGAATTAATGCGAGCGCAGTTTTTTCTCCGACACCACGAATGCCTGGAATATTATCTGAAACATCACCCATCAATCCCAAAATGTCAATCACTTGTTCGGCGCGTTCAATTCCATATTTCGCGCAAATTTCCTTTAGTCCTAATTTTTCAGGTGCACCACCTTTGTAACCGGGTTTGTAAATAAAAATATTTTCAGAAACCAATTGACCAAAATCCTTATCTGGCGTCATCATGTAGGTGATGAAACCATTTTCCTCCGCACGTTTTGCCAATGTACCAATCACATCATCCGCCTCAAATCCATCCGATTCAATTGCGGGAATATTCAAGGCTTCCAATAATTTATAGATGTAGGGAATGGCCTTGCGTAAATCTTCCGGCATTTCTTCTCGATGCGCTTTGTACGCTTCAAACTCAATGTGGCGATGGGTAGGAGCGGAGGTGTCAAAAACAACAGCAATGTGCGTAGGCTGTTCTTTCTTGAGTATGTCGAGCAAGGTATTTGTAAATCCGAAAATGGCGGAAGTGTTCAATCCTTTTGAATTGATGCGCGGACTGTTGCTGAATGCAAAATAAGCACGGTAAATGAGCGCGTATGCGTCGAGTAAAAAAAGTTTTTTCTTCATTGCGAATTGAACCTAAATTGGAGGGAAACGAAGTTAAGGATAAGTGGCAAGTGACGGGTGGCAAGTGACAGGTCTGATGTTTTTTATTTCACTTGTCACTTGTCACACGCCACCTATCACCCCTACAAATGCCAAACGGCCCAATGCATATGATTGCAACAGGCCGTTGGAGGAAACTACTACTAAAGGGAATCTTTAACGTGAACCTTGCAGTCCTCCGTTTTGTTTTTCGTACCAGGAATTGTATTCCATAACTACCTGTGTCATTTCAGGAATCTCATATTTTTTGTCTTCGCCTTGAACGCGACTTACAAGTGCAGTATTGTCCGACATCAATTCAGCAACCGTTTTTTTGAATTTTCCGGATTTTGCTTTTTGCATTTCTGATGTTCCGTCGTTTTTCTCAATGTAATATTCAGAATCAACAACAAGGTCATTGCCACGTTGCACTTCAAACTGCAATTCATAAAGATTGATTCTACCTGCCGATAGAACTTTTAGGAATTGCATTTCTCCATCCACTTTGCGTGCAACAAAATGTGTGCTTTCAAATCCATATTCCTTTACTTGCTCAGGCTTGTACGTTTTTGTTGACTCACCAATTTTCACAGCAACTTTTTCGAAGAGTGGAAGTTCTTTTTTGGTATTCACGCGAATATCTCCTTTTACAGAATCACCTGATAAAAGAACAACGTAACCTGTTTTATAAACCAATTCAGCATGAAGTGAAGAGATGGTGAAAACAGAAAATAGAAGTAGTAGTGAGAAAGTTTTTTTCATACTTATTGGCGGTATAGGGGGTTTTAAATTTTCGAACTCGCCAAAGAAAACGTATGCAATCGGTAAAAGAAAGGCTATGTGAATATCTAAGTGGAATTGTTGAAAAGTATGGGAATTGTTGAAAACATGGGCGTGCCCCCAATCCCAACAATGCTGTTGGGATTGGGGGCGGGCTATTCGTTTCAAGTCCTTCCCAACCCCAAAAATTCTGTTGGGGGGATGGGCTTTCCACTGCTATCCCTCACGCAAGACTTCGATACGCCTCCTGCGTCGGCTAATCAGTATGACAAAATTTTTCAGAAGATTTATTATAGAAATTATAATTCACCAATCACCCCCATCCCTCGTCCCTTTTATCTACTTCGGCATCTCATTATAAATCACATCCACCAAAACATCGCCAACATATTTCAAACTTATCGGATCAATGATTTCCATGTTGTCGCTGTTTCTGTGATGCCATTCTGGATAACCATTCATTTGTTTGTTGTAATGCACAATATCAATACAAGGAATTCGCGCATATTGATTCACGTACAAATGATCATCCGTTGTTTGTCCTGTAATATCATTGGTGAAAATATTTCCGTAACCCAATCCTGCTGCAGCACTCCAAACTTTTTCAACCACTTCCGGAGCAAAATAAACACCTGTTCCTTCTCGAGGGAAAATCGCACCGCGTCCACCCACCATGTCCAATAAAATTCCATACCGCGCTGAATAATCTTTTGGCAAATGTTGCGCCCAATATTGTGTTCCCACGCACCAAGTTGCACCATCGCCTCTGTCTAATCCACCATCTTCCGCATCGGCAAACAATAAATCAACTCCAATATTAGGATCCTTCTGTTGCAATACGCTAGCAATTTCAAGTAACACAGCAGCGCCACTCGCACCATCATCCGCACCATCAAAAGTTTTTTTCGCTAATGCACTATCAGGATCCTGATCTGCAAACGCGCGCGTGTCCCAATGCGCAAGCAATAAAATTCTGTCTTTTCTTTCCGGATGGAATTGCGCAAAAATATTGGTGATCGTTACCAATCTATTGTCAATTGCAGTTGTGCCAGAAGTGATTTGTGGTGTAACTGTCAAACCATATCCTTTTAATTTTTTGATAAAGTAATCGGAGCATTGCGCGTGTGCCTTCGTATCAGGAACACGTGGACCAAATGCAACTTGTGTTTTGATATTTGTAAAAGTGGAATCAGCATTGAAAGCAGGACCTTTTACGCGCGGAATTTTTGGAGTAACAGGCGTTGAATCTTCAGGATTTGGATTCACACTAGGTGTTCCGCAAGCAGCTATCAATGCAATACAAGCGAAAAAAAATATTTTTCTCATTGATGTTATTAGATCAATTAATTTCAAAACTTTCCAAATTCCCAATTCCAACTTTTACTAAGATTTCAATTCCCAACCCGTTCCTTCTTTCCCATCCTTCAATACAATATTCAACTTCCCCAATTCATCGCGCACCAAATCGGAAGTGGAAAAATCTTTTTTGTTTCGTGCATCAGCGCGCATTTTTATGATGAGCTGCAGGAGTCCGTCAGTTATTTCCCCAGCACTTTCCATTACGTCATCTTTCAACCCCAGTATATCATTCACGAAAATCTTCAGGAGCAATTTCAATTCAGCAAGATCATTTTCCGACAAGAACTCTTTTCCATCATTGACAGAATTGATGATTCTTACCGCGTCAAACAATTGCGCAATAAGAATCGGCGTATTGAAATCGTCGTTCATTGCATCGTAGCAACGTTCTTTTAGTGCCGCAACATCATAGGAAGATTTTTCAGAAGCTTTCAGTTTTTCCAACAAGCGAATGGCTTCCATTAATTTTCGAAAACCTTTTTCACTTGCAATCAATGCATCATTTGAAAAATCGAGTGTGCTAGAATAATGTGTTTGCGAAATGAAAAAGCGAACTGTCATTGGAGAAAATCCTTTTTCAAACGAAGGATGTTTACCATCGAGTTTCGCTTGTGATGGTGTGGCAGTTGGTGAATCACTTGCCAATTTCAATCCTGTAAAAAGTTCAACAGGCAAAAAAGTATTTCCCAATGAGCGCGACATTTTCTGCCCATTAACAGTCAACATGTTTGTGTGAATCCAATAATTTACCGGAGCTTTTTCGCAACAACCAACACTCTGTGCAATTTCATTGGTGTGATGCGTCGGAATCAAATCCATTCCGCCACCATGTATGTCAAAAGTTTCACCTAAATATTTTTTACTCATCGCCGAGCACTCAATGTGCCAACCTGGAAATCCTTCTCCCCAAGGTGAACTCCAATGCATGATGTGTTCTGGTTTTGCTTTTTTCCATAATGCAAAATCAAGTCGGCCTTTTTTCTCTTCCTGTCCATCCAGCTCACGTGTATTGTTTTGCTGATCTTCAATTGTACGTCCTGATAGAATTCCGTAATTGTGTTTCTTGGCGAATTTTTCAACGTCGAAATAAATATTGCCATCATTTTCATAAGCAAATCCCGCATCGATAATTTGCTTTGTCATTTCAATTTGTTCGAGAATATGTCCCGTTGCTGATGGTTCAATGCTTGGGGGAAGCAAATTGAATAAACTCATCACTTCATGAAAACCCACTGTATAACGTTGAACAATTTCCATTGGCTCCAACTTTTCAATTCTCGCTT
The DNA here is from genome assembly GCA_903873905.1 of uncultured Flavobacteriales bacterium. GTDB lineage: Bacteria > Bacteroidota > Bacteroidia > Palsa-965 > Palsa-965. Next base: position 187,785 of record CAIQQJ010000131.1, on the reverse strand, counting down.
TTTTTCCAACACGATCTTCACCCACACCTGCAACTTCATCTTCCAAATGTCCAACATCTGTAATGTTGCGTACGTATCGGACTTTGTAACCGAGTGCAGTGAGATAACGGAAAATAATGTCGAATGAAATGAAGGTGCGGCAATTGCCCATATGAACATCACCATAAAGAGTAGGTCCACAAACGTACATGCCAACAAAAGGCGCGTTGAGCGGTTTGAAAAGTTCTTTCTTGCGTGAAAGTGTATTTTGAATATGGAGGTTTGACATAGGGTGAAAAGAGGCTATAATTTTATGAAGGCAAAGTTAATGGAATGGGAATGAAAATGAACTAAAACAAAAACGTCCTGCAATTTTGCAGGACGTTTTGAAAGAATGAGATATATATTTTACTTGTTTGCGTCTGCAGGAATTGGGCTGTCACCGATGTATCTTCCATCTCGATATAATTTGATCTGTATAAGCATTCCATTATTATCGTAGATGCGGGCTTCCCCATCAATAAGTCTATAAAGATGGAATGTTCCTTTCTTGGTGACTTGGCCGTTATAATAAAGAGTATGTGGACCACCTTCACCATTGAAAGATCCGGTAGGCAACTTTTCTTCTGCTTTTGCAACGGCAGCTTTTTCCTTTTCTAGAGATGGATCTTCCGGTGCTTTTTGAATTGCAACAGGTGAATCGTATTCTTTAGTTTTTGTAGTATCAATCACACCTCCATTGAAAAATGTTTCGCGAATGAGATTGCCATTTGCATCGTATTCTTTTTTCCAACCTTCTTCTTTTCCAGCCTTTAAAGTCACCTCAATTGCCAAACTGCCATTGGGGTTTTTGTAAATCTGCTTTCCATCGCGCTGGCCAGTCTGATTATAATTAAAGGCTTGGCGCTCAGTGCCATTTTCATAATACAAATGATAGTCGCCAGTCCAACGCGTTCCCACCCAATTTCCTTCTTCTTCCTTGTTCCCGTTTTCATTGTAAACGATGGCGTGTCCATTAGGACGATTGTTGATATAAGTGAACTCGTTTTTGTTTTTGCCACTTGGGAAATAAGATTTCCAAATACCTGTTTTCTGGCTGTCCTTATAAAGTCCTTCTTCCACTTTTGCATCGTTCAAATACGAACGATCTTTCTGCATGATGCCAGTAATGATCCAATATCCTTGTCGCTTTCCATTTGCATCCGTTGCATTCTTTCCCACTTCCTGACTGAAGCCAGACAGAACCGAGGTTAGAACAAGACAGATTATGAGGAAAGGTTTATTCATAGTGATAATAGGAAATAGTACTGTGCTTTTTGAACGTGTTTGTTATAATAAAGTTACCATAATATCATACAGATAGACAACAATTAGACCAGAAGGGGAATATTGGGGATTAAAACGCAAAAGCCTCCGATTAAGAGGCTTTTGTGTTATTGATTTTTTTGAAAAAGGTTACTTATTGGCATCGTTTGGTAAAGGACCATCGCCCACATATTTGCCTTCTTTATAGAGTTTAATCTGACGCAGCAATCCGTTGTTGTCATAGATGCGCTCTTCTCCGTTTACAAGTCGTTTCGAATGGAAATTTCCTTTCATGGTAATCTGTCCATTCTTGTAAAGAATCCAATCTCCTTCACCATTGAATGTCCCTTTATTTGGTTTGAAATTTGGATCATCAACCACCTTTGCAACTCCTTTTATTTCTTTCTCTTCAGGTGCTTTTTCAGGTGTGGGTGTATCGTAAGTTTTTGTTTGTGCTGGATCAATTACACCATCAGCAAAGAAGGTTTCACGAATCAGATTTCCATTTTCATCGTATTCTTTTTTCCAACCCTGCTCTTTCCCACCTTTCATATCCACTGTGATAGCTACTTTGCCATTTGGATGGACATAAGTCTGAGTTCCTTCCCTTTGTCCCAATTGACTATAATTGAAATCCTGTCGCGGAGTTCCATCATCATAAAAGAGTTTGTAGTCACCAACCCAGCGTGTTCCAACCCAAGTACCTTCTTCTGATTTTTTTCCATTATCATTATACATCACCGCATGACCATTAGGGCGATTATTAACGAAAGTGAGTTCGCTCCTCTTTAAGCCAGTCGCGAAGTATTCAATCCAAACACCAATCTTCTGGCTGTCTTTGTATCGACCTTCTTGCCATTTATTGTCATTTGGGAAAGTGGGATCTTTTTTGTCTCTTCCGTATAATATCCACCAACCCTGCCGTTTTCCAGCAGCGTCAATTTGTTCAGTGGTATCGGTGGCAGCAGAGAAAGCCAAACCAGAACCAAAGACAATGAGAAAAAGGATGAGCGTAAATTTTTTCATTTGCCTTATTTACATGTCAAGTGTTTGTTGATAATTGTCAGTAATTATCAAGTATACTTCTTTTCACAGCGCAAAGTTTTGAGAATTCGCCCAATCGACAAAATTGTCCGACGAAAGGATAAAACGAACAATATTAGGTATTGTTATCTTCTACGTCTTACAGGCAAACCTGGTTTCAAATTTTGCCTGAGTTTTTTTTGAGATTTAGGAACATATCTTCACTCATGGCAATTAAGTCAAATTGCGGTTTCCATCCCCAATCTTTCTTTGCCTCTGAATCATCGATGCTTGCTGGCCAAGAATCAGCTATTTGTTGGCGAAAATCAGGTTTATAGGTAATGGTGAATCCAGGGCAATTTTGGGCCACTACTGCTGCAATATCTTTTGGGGAAAAACTAATACCTCCCAGATTATAGCCTCCACGAATCTTGATTTTTTCTGCGGGAGCGTCCATTATTTCAATTGTTGCTCGAATGGCATCTGGCATATACATCATTGGCAATGCCGTATTTTCGGAAAGAAAACATTCATATGTGTTCTTCTTCAATGCTTCATGGAATATATGTACTGCATAATCAGTAGTTCCTCCACCTGGCGCTGACTTCCATCCAATTAAACCGGGATAACGTAGACTTCTCGTATCTACTCCATATTTTTTGAAATACCATTCGCACCAACGCTCACCAGCTTGTTTACTGATACCATAAACCGTGCTTGGCTCAATAATGGTGTATTGCGGTGTGTTCTGTCGAGGTGTTGTTGGACCGAAAACAGCAATTGAACTTGGCCAATAAATTTTCTTTATGTGTCCCTCTTTGGCAAGTTCTAGAACATTAAAAAGACTTTCCATGTTCAACTTCCAAGCAAACATTGGATGTTGTTCTGCGGTTGCAGAAAGCATAGCTGCCAATAGATATACTTGCGTGATGTGATGTTTTTTAATCAATTCAAGAAGTTTTGTCTTGTCAAGAACGTCAAGTGTTTCAAATGGCCCACTTTCCATTACTTCTTGTGCCGATGATTTTAAATCACAGGCAACGACATTGTCATTTCCGAAACTTGCACGTAATTCCATTACCAGCTCTGTTCCGATTTGTCCCGATGAGCCAATGACCATTATTTTGTCTGTTGCCATTTGATTTAATTTTTTGAGAAGTTCAAAGGTAAAAAGACTTGAGACATACGAATGGAGAATTGAGAGAAGGTAAAAATCCTCCTAAATATCATTGTAGGCTTGATTTTTATTACACAAAAGTTTCTTCTTCAACTTACCTTTGTATTAATGTCAATACTTTACAACAGAGTGAATCGGGATGAAATGCGAAAACGTGTAACGGAAGAGCCATTCCATAGAATCACACTTTCGTTTTATCGGTACGTCATTCTTGATGATGCACAGAAAATGCGAAACATATTGTGGCGGGAATGGAATGAGTTGCTTGTTTTCGGAAGGATCTACTTGGCTCGTGAAGGAATCAACGCACAGCTAAGCGTCCCAGAACATTACTTCGAAAGTTTTAGACATTCGCTAAATCAGCATCCGGAATTTAAGGATGTGCCATTTAAAATTGCAGTGGAAGACGATGGAAAATCTTTTTTCAGACTAACAATTAAAGTCAGAAAAAAAATTGTTGCGGATGGTTTGGAAGATGATTTTTTTGATGTGACGAATGTGGGAAATCATTTATCGGCGATTGAGTTCAATCAGGAGATGGAAAAGCCAGGGACAATTGTCGTTGATATGCGCAACCATTATGAGAGTGAAGTAGGACATTTCAAGAATGCTATTCTTCCACAAGCCGATACGTTTAAGGAGGAGCTTCCGATGGTTGTTGAACAATTGAAAGGAAAAGAAGAGCAAAAAATTCTGATGTATTGCACCGGTGGAATTCGATGTGAAAAAGCAAGCGCCTATTTAAAACATCATGGATTTAAAGATGTGAATCAATTGTATGGTGGTATTATTGAATATGCACGAGAAATAAAACAGGATGGAATTGAATCGAAATTTATCGGGAAGAATTTTGTTTTTGATGAACGATTGGGTGAACGAATTACGGAAGATGTCATCGCCAATTGTCACCAATGTGGAGTGCCATGTGATACACATGTGAATTGCCGTAATCTCGAATGCAATTTGCTTTTTATTCAATGTGAAAATTGCGCAGAAAAAATGCAAGGCTGTTGTTCGGAAAAATGTGTGGAGTGGAAAAATTTGCCTGAACTTGAAAAAGTGAAATTGAGAAACGAAGGAAAACCATTTGTGGCCGTTTCCCGATATCATTCGAGATTGAGACCCGTTCTTAAGGATGTGACGAGGGACGAGGGACAGGGGCCAAGTGACATGTGATGTGTTGATACTTTAATATGCTCCACGTCCATTGCCCCACGCCCCTTGCCCCTTTAATTGATAATTGTCATTCGTACCTAGTTTCATTAATAATAGCTTTGAATCCCTAATAAAAATAAACTATGCCTATATATCACTCCCTCGGAAATTTCCCTTCAAAGCGACATATTGTTTTCAAAAGTCCTGAAGGAAAATTTTATTACGAACAGCTTTTCGGAACGGAGGGATTCAATAGTCATTCTTCTTTAACCTATCATGTGCATCGACCAACGCAGATAAAGGAAATTCTAAAATCAGTCGATGTTACACCGAAAATAGCCATCGCGAAAAACATCAAACCACTTTTATTGGAAGGTTTTAAATTGAAACCGGCAGATGATTTTCTGGAAAGCCGAATTGATTTGATGGTGAATGGCGATTGCAAAGTAGGTCTTGCCGCACCGCGAAAAAGTCTGACCGCTTATTATTATAAAAATGCGGATGCCGATGAAATGCTTTTTGTTCATAGGGGAAAAGGGAAACTTCGCACCTTCATGGGAAACATCAATTTTGTTCCCGGCGATTATCTCATTATTCCAAGAGGAATGATTTATCAAATTGAATTTGAATCAGAAGATAATAAAATTTTATACGTTGAAAGCTACGCGCCGATTTACACGCCTGCGCGTTACAAAAGTTCTTCAGGACAATTATTGGAGCATTCTCCATTCTGTGAACGCGATTTCAAATTGCCAACCGAATTGGAAACACATGATGAAAAAGGTGATTTTTTGATTAAGGTGAAAAAGGAAAATATGTTGCACGATATTGTTTATGCAACGCATCCTTTTGATGTTGTAGGTTGGGATGGATATAATTTCCCTTGGGGATTTTCCATTCATAATTTCGAACCCATCACTGGGCGTGTGCATTTGCCACCACCCATTCACCAAACATTTGAAACCTCTTCATTCGTGATTTGTTCTTTCGTTCCACGCATGTATGATTATCATCCCCAATCCATTCCAGCGCCTTACAATCACAGCAATATTGATGCTGATGAAGTTTTATTTTATGTTGAGGGCGATTTTATGTCGCGCAATAATATTAAGGAAGGACATTTCACTTTGCATCCAAAAGGAATTGTGCACGGACCAGCGCCTGGAGCAATGGAAAGAAGCATTGGACAAAAAGATACACAGGAACTTGCTGTGATGGTAGACACCTTCCGTCCTTTGCAAATTACAGAAGCGGCAATGGGAATTGATGATGGAAAATATTATAAATCTTGGGTGGAGTGAAATGATGTGCAAATTTCAAATGTGCAAATTTCAAATTAAAATTATCTCGATGTTAAATTTTTTAAATCTTCTCTCTTTGGCAATGGCCATGTGGTCATAACCACCTCGTTTTTTTGTAAGTTTGAAAATCAATATTATACAGACAAAAATTTAAAATCATACTACCATGGCTAAGGAAATAAAAAACGTAGAATACGGATTGGAAAAAATTTTCGAAGGTGCGCAGGATTTTTTGCCCATTATGGGAACGGATTATGTAGAGTTTTATGTGGGGAATGCGAAACAAGCGGCACATTATTATAAAACAGCTTTTGGCTACCAATCGGTTGCTTATGCTGGATTGGAAACCGGACTTCGTGATCGCACTTCCTATGTGATCGGTCAGGATAAAATTCGGATTGTATTGACATCGCCTTTGAATAGTTCTTCTCCAATTGCAGAACACATTAAGAAACATGGTGATGGTGTGAAAGTGATTGCTCTTTGGGTGGAAGATGCAACAAGTGCATTTGAGGAAACAACCAAACGTGGCGCAAAACCATTTATGAATCCTACTGTTGAAAAGGATGCGCATGGTGAAGTTGTTCGTTCTGGAATTTATACTTACGGTGAAACAATTCACATGTTTGTTGAACGTAAAAATTATAAGGGAACATTCCTTCCAGGTTTTGAAAAATGGGTTTCTGAATACAATCCTGCTTCTGTGGGATTAAAATTCATTGATCACATGGTTGGAAATGTTGGTTGGGGAGAAATGAATATTTGGGTGAAATGGTATGAAGATGTGATGGGTTTTGTAAATTTCCTTTCCTTCGATGATAGACAAATCCACACGGAATATTCCGCATTGATGTCGAAAGTAATGTCGAACGGAAATGGTCGAATTAAGTTTCCAATCAACGAACCAGCAGAAGGGAAAAAGAAATCACAAATTGAAGAGTATCTTGATTTTTACGAAGGACCAGGATGTCAACATCTCGCCCTTGCGACAAATGATATTATCAAAACAGTAACCGAACTCCGTGCACGAGGTGTGGAGTTTTTGTCAGCACCACCACATACTTATTATCAGGAAATTCCTGCACGTTTGGGTGAGCACATGAACATGATGCAAGAAGACATTAATGTATTGGAGAAACTTGCAATTCTTGTCGATGCTGATGAAGAAGGATATTTACTTCAAATTTTCACCAAGCCTGTTGAAGATCGTCCGACACTTTTTTATGAAATTATTCAGCGCATGGGAGCGAAAGGTTTCGGTGCAGGAAATTTCAAGGCGCTTTTTGAATCCATAGAGCGGGAGCAAGAGAAGCGAGGAACGCTTTAAAAGGGACAAGGGACAAGTGACAGGTGACAAGTGGCAAGTGGCAAGTGAAATTTGACAGGTAAATCATTGAGATTTTGCACTTGTCACCTGTCACTTGTCCCTTGCCACTTTCTTTTTTCGTAATTTTCACCTTCAATTCATTTATGACCAAGCGCAAGAAAATTCTTCTGTTCATCTTTTTTCTACTTCTGATTGCTGGAGTTGTTGTGTTGTGGCTCATGCGTGGTCCAAAAATGATGACTGCTGATGTCACTTCCTCGAATGGAGCGCGATATGAAATGCTAATGCCCAATGACATGGAGCCCTCGCATATAAATGATTCTGCAGCTTCTCTTGAATATCAAAATGCAAAACGAGAATTGTTTATTGAGGTAATCGATGAATCAAAAGCGAAAATCATTTCATTCGGTCTTGATTATGATTTGGAAACCTATATGAAAATCTGTACCCGAAACATTGACAAGGAAGGCTTGTATGTAAACAAGCCAATGACCATAAACGGAAACAAAGCACTCCAAACAGAAATAAAAGCAGCGAATTCAAAAGGGAAATTGATGGAGTATAAATTGACCTGTGTTGAAACACAGAAATTTTTCTATCAGATTTTAACATGGACGCCTGAAGTCTCTTTTTCTTCCAACAATACGGATATGGAAAAGATGGTGAACTCATTTAAGGAAGTGGAAAAATGATTTGCTGATGAATCAATATGCTGATGTGCTGATTGAAATTTTATAAGGGAACCTTCTTTGAATTTGAAAAAGTAAAAAGGCATCGGCATATCAGCACATCCCTTTATCGGCACATCTTTTCAAACAATAATTACATTTGTAAAACGTTAGAATAGCTCTCCTCATACAAACACTACATAATGGATAAGATTCACATTCTTTGGGCTGATGACGAAATTGATTTGCTCAAACCGCATATTTTATTTTTGAAGGAAAAAGGATATGAAGTTTCCACGGCAACAAGTGGAAATGATGCAATAGATTTAATCGCAAAAAATGATTTCGATATCGTTTTCCTCGATGAGAATATGCCGGGACTATCTGGATTGGAAACTTTGACAAGAATCAAAAACCAGAAGAATGACATTCCTGTGGTGATGATTACCAAGAGTGAAGAAGAAAATTTGATGGAAGATGCAATTGGTTCGAAGATCGCCGATTATTTGATCAAACCAGTGAATCCAAACCAGATTTTACTTTCCTTGAAAAAAATCCTCGATAAGAAAAAACTGGAAAGTCAGAAAACAACGACAGGTTACCAACAGGATTTCAGAAATATTGGAATGACCTTGAGTGATCGCTTAAGTTTTGAGGAATGGACGGAAGTTTATAAAAAACTTGTTTTCTGGGAATTGGAATTGCAAAAAACGCAGGATGAAAGCATGCATGAAATTCTTGCGATGCAAAAACAGGAAGCAAATGTGGCGTGGGGAAAATTTGTTGAAAGAAATTATGTCGATTGGTTGAATGGGAAAGACAAAAATCCACCAACCCTTTCTCACACACTTTTGAAAAACAAGCTTGCGCCAGAATTGGAAAAGGAAGGAACTGTGTTTTTTCTGTTGGTTGATAATTTGCGTTTTGATCAATGGAAAGTTTTGCAGCCGGTGTTGAGTCAATATTTCAAAGTGGAGAAAGAGGAAATTTTCTCGGCAATTCTTCCAACCGCAACGCAATATGCGCGTAACGCCATGTTTGCAGGAATGCTTCCTTCCGAAATTGAAAAACGTTTTCCAACCCTGTGGAAGAATGATGATGATGAAGGTGGAAAAAATATGCACGAAGAGGAATTCCTTGCAGCCAATCTGAAACGCATGGGCAAGGATGTGAAATTTTCCTACAATAAAATCACTAATCATGCTGCTGGAAAAAAACTTAGTGAGAATTTTTCCAATCTCATGAACAATAAACTCAACGTCATCGTTTATAATTTTGTGGATATGCTTTCACATGCACGAACAGAAATGGAAGTGATTCGTGAATTGGCAGATGACGAAGCTGCTTATCGTTCCTTGACACTTTCTTGGTTTGAGCATTCTCCCTTGCAAGATATCATCAAACAAATTGCCGAGAAAAAATGTCGTGTCATCATTACCACAGATCATGGAACCATAAAGGTTACCGAACCATCGAAAGTTGTGGGAGATAGAAATGTGAACACGAATTTGCGTTACAAGCAAGGAAAGAGTTTGGATTATGTGAAGAAAGATGTTTTTGAAGTTCGGAATCCAGCTGATGTTTTTTTGCCGAAGAATAATGTAAGCACAGCATATATCTTCGCGAAGCAGGATTATTTTTTCGCGTATCCGAATAATTACAATTATTACGTTACGTATTACCGAAATACATTCCAACACGGAGGAATTTCATTGGAGGAAATGCTCATTCCATATATTGTTTTAAGTCCGAAATGATTTCAGATTTCAAATGTGTAAATTTTAGATGAAAAAAATAGTGTTGATCTCTTCATTCCTTTTTATGATTGTTGGGTGCGATCCTTTATATCATTTGAATTACATCGTGAATAATCAGAGTGAAAAAACCATTTGTATTGTCAATAGAGGGACATATGATACACTGAAGAAAATTGTTTTCCTAAAACCGGGCAGCTGTGATACCATTAGCAGATATTCTGGAGTGGGTTACGCAAAATCAGTTTTCCAATCCAATACAGGCGATATTTTAAAAGACATAGTCTTTTTTTCAGATACTATCATGAACGATTCCTACATTTTTCTCCCAAAGGGAAAATGGAATTATTCCGAATTGAATAGATGCGAAGGAAAAGCAATTCTAATTGTCAAATCTGCTGATCTCAAAAAATGAAATTCTTTATTGCAGATATAAATGAAATTCAGAAAACAGCAATTGATTTTCTGAAAAATTTGCCCAACCAAAAAATCTTCGCTTTCCACGGAGATCTTGGTGCAGGAAAAACAACCTTCATCAAAGCCTTGTGTGAAAAATTGGGAGTAAAAGATCAAATGTCGAGTCCTTCTTTTTCGATTGTGAATGAATACAACTCTGAAAACGGAAATTCGATTTATCATTTCGATTTGTATCGCCTGAAATCGCCTCAGGAAGCCTTTGACATTGGCATGGAGGAATATCTCTACAGCGGAAATTATTGTTTCATAGAATGGCCGGAACGCGCGGAGGGAATTTTGCCAAAGGAAACTGTGCATGTGAAGATGGTGGTGGAAGATGGACGCAGAATCATTTCGGTTGATTAGAAAACGTTTCGTGCAATTTCAGTGCAGATTGACGATTGATGATTTCAGATTGGTGAGTGGAAAATCCGAAAAACTTTTACATTCCGAGTTCTGCAATCTGCAATCGACATTCATTTTCCATTGGTAATTGGTAATCCGATAATCGGTAATCACAAGCTGCATTCTGAACTCATCATGCTGCATTCGACAATCACCTTCCTGTCACTTGTCACTTGTCACCTGTCACTTGTCACCTGTCACTTGCCACCTGTCACTTGCCACTTTTTTCAGTATCTTTATCAGTAATTCACCGTACAGAAAATACTTTCTCCCAATGAATATGAAAACTTCTCGCGACATTCTCCAGTCGCTCGCAAAGGGCGCTTTCATGCCACAGGAGGAAATGCTCGAAGTGGCACGCAAAAGAGGGCAACTCAGCATTGGCATTCCAAAAGAAAATACATTCCAGGAAAATCGTGTTTCATTAGTGCCAGATGATGTTGGCTTGTTGATCAATAACGGTCACCATGTTATTGTCGAAACGGGCGCAGGGAAAAATGCGAATTTTCAAGACAATGATTATTCCGAAGCAGGTGCGCAAATCGCCTATACAGCGGAAGAAGTTTATAAGCAATCTGAAATTATTTTGAAAGTTGCGCCGCCTACACTCGAGGAAATCGAGATGATGGTGCCGAAACAAACTTTGTTATCCACTTTGCAATTACCAGCACAACCGGAAAATTTCATCAAAAAATTGATGGATAAAAAAGTTACTGCGCTTGCATTCGAATGGATTCGTGATGAGGATGGCGTGTTTCCTGTTATTCGTTCAATGGGTGAAATCGCAGGGGGAACTTCTATTCTTATTGCTGCAGAATATTTGTCCAATGTGAATAACGGACAAGGTTCCATTCTTGGTGGAATTTCTGGCGTGTCACCAACTGAAGTTGTTATTATTGGTGCGGGAACTGTTGGCGAATATGCTGCACGTGCTGCACTCGGATTGGGTGCAACAGTAAAAGTGTTTGATAATTCAGTTTATCGTTTGCGTCGTTTACAGAGTTCGCTTGGTACTCGAATTTTCACTTCCATTATTCAACCAAAAGTTCTTGGAAAACATTTGAAGACTGCCGATGTTGCCATTGGTGCTTTGCGAAGTGCGGGTGGAAGAACACCTTGCGTTGTCAATGAAGAAATGGTTGCAGAAATGAAAGTTGGCGCAGTAATTATCGACGTTAGTATTGATCAGGGCGGATGCTTTGCAAGTTCGAAAGTGACCAACCATACGAATCCCGTATTTAGAAAACATGGTGTCATTCATTACTGTGTTCCAAATATTGCATCACGCGTTTCCAGAACAGCTTCTTATGCATTGAGCACCATCTTCGCTCCAATACTTTTGAATATTGGTGAAGAAGGCGGACTTCAAAATATGTTGCGCGCAAATACAGGCGTGCGAAGTGGCGTTTATATTTATCAAGGAATTCTCACCAACAAATATCTCGGCGATTCTTTCAATTTGCCTTCGAAAGACATTGATCTATTTTTGTCTGCACTATGATTCAAGAATATTTTGCCGGCCGCAACTTTCATAATTCAACTACCGCTATCACTAAAAACTGTCACTTCTTTTATTTTTGGGCGTGTCCCTCCTGCGTCGGGTCGGGCTATTCGCTACAAGTCCTCAGCCGCAGTGTCGGGTTTGAAAACCCTACACCACGTCTTCCGGGCTTTACGCTTCTATCCCTCACGCAAATAAAGTAAATGTCAAACTCATAACTCAACACTAAACACGCATTACTAAAATGACCTGGGGAAGAAGAATAAAATTATATATGATCGGTTTCGGTATTGGAATTTTCGTTTGCTGGATTATGTTTTTCAGAAATGGCGGACGTGATTTAACTGGATTTTTTCCTGGCCCACGCGTATTGAAATTTATTTCGTTTTCGAAAAAACTGGATGCAGATTCTTCCTTGCTCTGTAAATTGAAATGTGCTGGAATTTCAATAGACGATATTCGTAAATCTACTGTAACAGGTGATGTTGATTTTGCAAAAAGCAATACCCACAAAGAACCCAATCATGAATACGATGTGAAACTTACATTGAAGGGAAATCAAATGGAATTCTACTTTTCCTTGAATCAGGAAGATTCCACCGCAAAAATCCTTCAAGTATACCCTCCACTCGATGGCTCAAAATGTGGATGTAAATGAGCTTTTGCCTTAAATTTGGCTTTGTTTTAACACTAGTTATTCCTACTTTCACCTAAACGAAACCCCCTTCATTTTCCACGTATTTCGTTTTCTGCCAAAATATTTTTTTTTTAAAAACAAATTCATGAAAAAACTCCGACTCATTCTAGCCGCTGCAATTCTGTGTGTAAGTAATTTTTCTTTTGCTCAATCCCAAGGCGCACCATCCATGCAGGAATTTCATGGCAATGCTGCCGATGCAATTTGTAAAGGGAGCAAAACTGTTCTTATCAACAAGCAATCACGCGTTCCTTCATTTATTGTTTTCCAACAAGGCGTAAACATTCCAGCAAATGCAATTTTCGAAACCTTGCGCCAACCATTGAAATTTCAATTGGCAGATGCATGGCAATTGAAAAAATCAGAAAAAGACAATCTTGGTTTCACACATTATCGTTATCAACAAACGTATAATTCAGTGAAAGTGGAAAGTGGAGAATATTTGGTGCATGAAAGAAATGGTCGCGTGGAAAGTGTGAATGGAATGTGGTTGGACGGAATTACATTGAATACAAATCCTTCTTTGTCAGAAAACGCAGCCTTGCAAGCAGCATTGAATTTTACACATGCCCAATTATACAAATGGCAAGTGCCAGGAGAAGATATTGCCTTGCAGGAAATGACAAACAATCCGAATGCAACATGGTTTCCGAACGGAGAACTCGTTATCGTTTGTGCGAACAATGATATTTTCAAAAAGGATTTACACCTTGCTTGGAAGTTTGATGTTTATTCCATCAAACCTTTTTCAAGAAAATTTATTTATGTCGATGCACAAACAGGCGCTGTAGTTTCATCAATTGAACGTATTGAAGATATTGATGCTCCAGCAACAGGAACAACCATGTATAGTGGAACACAAAGTTTCACTTGCGACAACGTTTCTGCAAACTCTTATCGTTTAAGAGAAACCGGACGTGGTCTTGGTATCAGAACATTGAATGCACACAATTCAACCAACACTGCTGGAGCTACTGATTTTACAAATACCAGTGCAACATGGACAAGTACGGCAAACGGAGATGATGCAGCACGTGACGCACATTGGGGAGCTGAAAAAACATATGACTATTTTAGTTTGTTGCATGGCAGAAACGGTTTGGATAATGCAGGATTGTTAATGATTTCCTATGTGCACTATGATGCAGGTCTCGACAATGCATTTTGGGATGGAACATCAATGTCATATGGAGACGGTAACACCATGTTTAATCCACTTGTTGCCATTGATGTTTGCGGACATGAATTTTCTCATGGTGTAACACAATTCACATGTAATCTGAATTATTCCAATGAATCGGGAGCAATGAATGAATCGTTTTCTGATATCATGGGAACTGCAATTGAATTTTATGCAAAGCCATCCACCGCAGATTTTTTAATTGGTGAAGAAATTACACAAGCACCAGGAACAGCTTTGCGCGATATGCAACATCCGAATGTTTATGGAGATCCTGATACTTATACAGGAACAAATTGGTACACTGGTGCTGCTGATAATGGAGGCGTGCATACCAATAGCGGCGTTCGCAATCATTGGTTTTACATTGAGTGTATGGGTGAGGCGGGAACAAATGATTTAGGAAATGCTTTTAATGTATCCGGCATCGGCGTTATCAGCGCAGCTAATATTTGTTTTCGTGGGCATACCGTTTATCTCGTAAATACTTCTCAATATGCCGATTGCCGTGTAGCAGATATTCAATCTGCAGTGGATTTATTTGGTGCTTGTTCTCCAGAAGAAATTACAACAACAAATGCGTGGTATGCATGTGGAGTAGGCGCTGTCTATTCAGGTACTGTTAATGCTGCATTTACTGCTGATGTTACAACATCTTGTAGTGTTCCTGTTACGGTAAATTTTTCCAATACAAGTACAGGTGCAAATAATGCTGTTTGGAATTTTGGTGATGCAACAACAAGCACAACTTTTTCTCCATCGCACACTTACACAAGCCCTGGCGTTTACAATGTTTTTCTTTCTGTAAATTCTACATGTGGTACGGATTCAGTTTTACAAACTGCAATGATTAACATTAATCCTCCTGCTGGACCAATTGCTGCTGATGTCAATAGCTGTACGCCCACAACTTTCACTTTGAATGCAACTGGAAGTGGAACATTAAATTGGTACACCGCTGCAACTGGAGGTTTGCCTGTTGCAACTGGCACAACATATACAACACCAGTCGTCAATTCCACCACTACTTATTATGTGGACAATCAAGTTGTTCAACCTCCAGGAAATGTTGGCCCAGTGAGTTATAATTTCGGAACGGGTGGTATGCACAATAATGCTTCGGTACAATATGAAACATTTACTGTGTATCAGAACTGTACGCTTACAACAGGGGTTGTAAATGCAGGTTCAACAGGAAATAAAACTTTTACATTATGGGATGGTAGCGGAAATCAGTTGAATCAATACATTGTGAATATTGCTTCTACTGGCGTGCACACAGTCACATTGAATATTCCACTTACCCCAGGAACCTATCGTATTGGAGGTTCATCAATGAATCTTTATAGAAATCAGACGGGAGCAAATTATCCCTATTCATTAGCAGGAGTCGTTGATATTACGGGTTCTTCAGCGGGAGCTGCCTTTTATTATTATCTCTACAATTGGCAAATTACAGTTCAGCCTTGCATTAGTCCTCGCACTCCTGTTCTTTGTTCGATTGGAAATAATAGCGTTGCTTATTCAACTGCAGCATATGACACTGTTTGTACAGGTCTTAATCCATTTGCTTTGACAGGAGGAACTCCTATAGGAGGAACCTATTCTGGCCCTGGTGTTACTGCAGGAATGTTTGATCCTATTGCTGCGGGAGTTGGTTTGCAAACGATCACATACACCTACACAGATATCAACAACTGCACAGGAACAAGCTCAGCAACTGTTTTGGTTGATGTTTGTTTGGGAATAAATGCCGTTGATGAAATATCAGGAATAAATATTTATCCGAATCCTGCTACAAGTTTTGTAACGGTGGAATTGCAATCTGCATCTTCACAACAAGTTGAAATCAATTTGTTGAACATGCTCGGACAAATTGTTTATGTTTCTAAAACGAATACTGCTTCTGGCATTACACGTTTGAATATCAATTCCGAAACATTACCACGAGGAGTTTATTTGTTGCAGGTGAAAACTGCCAATGGAATTCAGGTGAAGAAGGTGGAATTGCAATAGAATGGAGTGGTAGTCAAAAAATAAAAATAAAAAAACGGAAACTATAATGGTTTCCGTTTTTTTTGATTGTCTACTGTCGCTTTTTATTTTCCGTGACACTGTTTGTACTTTTTTCCAGAGCCACATGGACAAGGATCGTTCCTTCCAATTTTTGGATCGAGACGAACTACTTGCTGCACTTTTTCCTGTGATGGCATCGGAGGAGCACCAGGTGAATTTATTTGTTGTTGCGGACCACCACCAACTTCTTCGCGTTGTGTTTGCAATTTCGGTTGTGGTGCTGCAGGACGACGACGCGCTTCTTGAATTTGATTGCCATCGTTATTTGGAAGATTCGCTTTGAACAAGAAGGAAACCAATTCACGATTCGTTTCGTCCACCATTCGTTTGAACAAGTCGAACGATTCGAATTTGTAAATAAGCAATGGATCTTTTTGTTCGTACACTGCGTTTTGTACAGATGTTTTCAAATCATCCATTTCGCGCAAATGTTCTTTCCATGCATCATCAATCATTGCGAGGATGGCGCCTTTTTCAAATGTTTGAACCAACTCACGTCCTTTTGTATCATAACATTTTTTCAAATTGGCGATACATTGCAAGGTTTTGATTCCGTCAGAAAGCGGTGTGACAATATTTTCATATTGTGCAGATTGATTTTCATACACATCCTTGATCGTAGGGAAAGTTTTTGCAGCAAGTGCAGCAGACTTTTCCTTATAATGAACTCTTACAAGTTCATTGATCGAGTCCGAAAGATCATTCGGTTTTGATTTTGAAAATTCTTCTTCAGTAACAGGACTTTCCATTCCGAAAACACGGATCATGTCCATTTCGAATTGGGCAAAATTCTGCGCCTCATGATTATTCGTAACAACTGCATCTGCCACATCATGCATCATGTTTGCAATGTCCAATTGAATGCGTTCACCATAAAGTGCGTTGCGACGACGTTTGTAAATTACTTCACGTTGTGCATTCATTACGTCATCATATTCAATCAACCGCTTACGAGTTCCGAAGTGATTCTCTTCCACTTTTTTCTGCGCACGCTCAATGGAATTTGAAATCATTCTGTGTTGAATAACTTCTCCTTCTTCCAATCCCATTCTGTCCATCAGTTTTGCAATACGTTCTGATCCAAACAAACGCATCAAATCATCTTCCAATGAAACGAAAAATTGTGAAGAACCTGGGTCACCTTGACGACCTGCACGACCCCGCAACTGTCTATCCACACGACGTGATTCATGACGTTCTGTACCAATGATGGCAAGACCGCCCGCTTCTTTTACGCCTGGTCCAAGTTTAATATCTGTACCACGGCCAGCCATGTTGGTAGCGATCGTAACGGTTCCTGCTTGTCCTGCTTCTTGAACAATGTCCGCTTCTTTTTGGTGCAATTTCGCGTTGAGTACATTGTGCTTGATGTTGCGCAATTTCAACATACGGCTGAGCAACTCGGAAATTTCAACGGAAGTTGTACCAACCAAAATTGGTCTTCCAATTTTTACATTCTTCGCAATTTCATCAATAACGGCATTGTATTTTTCACGTTTGGTTTTGTAAACCATATCCTCTTCATCCTTACGTGTAATAACACGATTGGTAGGAATGGTAACAACATCCAATTTGTAAATGGTCCAGAACTCTTGTGCTTCTGTTTCAGCAGTACCAGTCATTCCAGAAAGTTTGTGATACATTCTGAAATAATTCTGCAAGGTAACAGTTGCATAAGTCTGAGTTGCCGCTTCAATTTTTACATTTTCTTTTGCTTCAATCGCTTGGTGTAATCCATCTGAATAACGACGACCATCCAATACACGACCTGTTTGTTCATCAACGATTTTAACTTTTCCATCACCCACGATATACTCATCATCTTTTTCAAACAAACAATATGCTTTCAGCAATTGCTGCATGGAATGAACGCGTTCGGATTTTACATTATAATCAAGAATGATTTGTTCTTTCTGTAGCAGACGTTCTTTCTCATCTGGAAATTTTTGTTCCAATTCAGCAAGGACCAATGCAAGATCGGGAAGAATGAAAAAATTATGATCCTCAGCGGAAGTGGCAATCAGATCAATTCCTTTTTCTGATAGCTCAATCGTATTGTGTTTTTCATCAATGACAAAAAACAATTCAGCATCCACTTTATGCATTTCACGCTGATTGTCCTGCAAGTAAGTGCTTTCTGTTTTTTGCATCAATGCTCTTACACCTTGTTCACTGAGAAATTTAATCAGCGCTTTATTTTTCGGAAGACCGCGATGACAACGCAGTAATTTCATTCCGCAATCTTTTTCCTTCTCTTTATCTTTTGAAGCGTCAGCAAATAGTTTTTTTGCATCGGCAAGAATTGTATTTACATAATTCCGTTGAGCGGCAACGAGTTTTTCAATTTTTGGTTTCAACTCATGGAACATGTGATCATCACCTTTTGGAGTTGGTCCTGCAATGATCAAGGGCGTACGCGCATCATCAATCAAAACAGAATCGACCTCATCGACAATGGCGTAATGGTGTTTGCGTTGTACCAATTCTCCCGGTTCGCGCGACATATTATCGCGGAGGTAATCGAAACCGTATTCATTGTTGGTTCCGTAAGTGATGTCGGCGAGATAAGCTTTGCGGCGTTCATTGGAATTCGGCTCATGCAAATCGATGCAATCAACAGTGAGTCCAAGGAATTCAAAAAGTGGTCCATTCCATTCCGCATCTCGACGTGCGAGATAATTGTTTACGGTAACCAAATGCACACCGCGTGCAGGAAGTGCGTTGAGGTAAACGGGTAATGTTGCTACCAATGTTTTTCCTTCACCAGTTGCCATCTCAGAAATTTTTCCTTGATGCAAAACAACGCCACCAATCAGCTGAACATCGTAATGAATCATGTTCCAGGTAACATCTGTTCCGGCAGCATCCCAAGTGTTTTTCCAAGTGGCAGTTTCGCCATCGATGATTACATTTTTTTTGCGGACGGCAAGATCACGATCGAGTTGTGTTGCTTTGACAACGAGTTCTGTATTTTCAGTGAAGCGTCGTGCGGTTTCTTTTACAACGGCAAAAGCTTCTGGCAATAATTCCAAAAGGACTTCTTCGATTTTCTTGAGCACCTTTTTTTCGATGCCATCAATTTCGTTGAACATTTTTTCCTGTTCATCGATATCGACATCTTCCACTTCTGCCTGTGCTTTCAGATTGGCGATTTCGTCTGTTTCCGCTTTGGTGTATTCCGCAATTCGTGCACGGAATTCCTGTGTTTTGTTGCGAAGTTCATCGTTGGAAATATTCCTGTATTCAGCAAAACGATCATTGATTTGTTGAACATAAGGGGTGACTTCCTTTACATCGCGTTCCGATTTGGACCCCCCGAACAATTTTGTTATCGACTTTGAAATAGATTCAAACATGGCTATTAATAGATATTTTCAGAGGTATGGTCCTCTTTTGAAGTTTCAAAAATATGGAATTGCTAAATCTAAAATTTCCGCAAATGTACCTCAAAAGAAATAGGGCTTTCCTGAAAAAAGAAAGTTTTTTGATAAGGGTACATTGCTGTTTGTGCTATTCCCGCATTAACCAGGAACGAAGATTCTCGTATTGAGAACGCTTCACGAAATTGCTGAAGATTTCAGTATAAGAAAGGAGATTTTCTCGGATGATGAATGATGAATCATTATGTACGGAGAAATGATGCGAAGTAGAGCTGAGATGAAGACTTTCTAGAATATGTTTTGCTTCGTGCGCATTCGTAACAACTACATGAAGTTCTTTAATATTTCGTCTTGCCAATTCGTAACCCTTAACAGAAAGCTGCTTAGTGATTTCGTTGGCATTAACTGGACTCATACAAGCAAACATCAACACACAACCAGTCAATGTCACTAGCAGTGGCAGACTTGTTTTCCCGTGTTTATATTTTTTTGACATAATGAGTGATTGAAATTACATATCAATTTTCATTCCGCAAGACCTTATCTGCCAATGTTTCCGAAAATATCAAATCATGCAATAGAAACAGGCAGAATTGACGTTAAGTACCCGCGTTTTCGTGACAAACCTCTAAAAACAAACAAGGGAACCGATTAGAGTTCCCCTGAGCTTGGTGTTTGATAAAATGTTTTAGTACTCATCCTCATTAAAGAAAAAGTCTTCCTTCGTTGGGTAATCGGGCCAGATTTCCTCAATGGTTTCATATGATTCGCCTTCATCTTCAATTTCTTGAAGATTTTCGATTACTTCCATAGGAGCGCCAGAGCGAATGCCATAATCAATCAATTCTTCTTTTGTTGCAGGCCAAGGAGCGTCTTCAAGATATGATGCTAGTTCAAGGGTCCAATACATAGTAAAATATTTTATTAGATGTAATTTAAAACGGTGGATTCAGTAAAAACTTATTTGACCGCCTCCACGATTTTTGCGGATCTATAATTTGTGCAAAAGTAGAAATATATGCTCCCGCCCGACGAAGAATGATAAATTTTTTCTAATGATTATTTTTCTGAAAATCAGGTATTTAAAGACATATCAACAAAAACAGGTTTTGGCATGAGAAAAGTGGAGAGGACAAAAGACTTGTGAATGGGGAGTGGGAAGAGAAAAAGTGAAAGGGTAAAATAGTTTCCCGTTGCAATTCACTCCCAAGTCCCAAGCCTCTAGTCTCTTTTTTTAAACTCTTGCTTTCCAAGGAATTTCCACTGCCCCTAGATCTTGAGATAATTTTCTTGAAAGCATGAATAAATAATCAGAAAGACGATTTAAATATTGGATGACGATTTCTTCAACGGGAAATTCTTCTGTCAAATGAATCGTGCATCTTTCCGCTCTTCTGCAAATGCAACGGGCAATATGGCAATGGGAAACAATTGGATGTCCACCAGGAAGAACAAAACTTTTCATGGGCGGAACTACTGCATCAATTGCGTCAATTTCTTTTTCAAGTTTGGAAATATCTTCAGGGTGTAATTCCGGCAATTTCATGGTTCGACCTTGTTCACCACGAGCTTTCGATTTTTCGGGATCGGTTGCGAGAATAGAACCGATGGTGAAAAGCCGATCTTGAATTTCTATGAGCGTTGAAATAACATTTTTATCTGGGATCATGTCGCGCAAAAGGCCAATCCAAGAATTCAATTCGTCAACTGTTCCGTATGCTTCAATGCGAATATGGTTTTTCGGAACGCGTGTGCCGCCTATTAATGAGGTTTGTCCTTTGTCACCGGTTTTCGTGTAGATTTTCATTTACAATCAGTTGGAAAGTTGGAATGTTGAAAAGTTGAAAGGTTTGAAAGTTGAAAGGTGTTGGTTTTATTGTTGGAATATCCTGTGTTTAATTTAGGCCCTTTTTTTTGTGAAGTTGCAAAAATAGATATGGGAAAAAGTGTCAAATTGTTTTTAGTGATTGCTTGTAATTGAAATATTTACTTCACGGATATTTGCATTGACTTCGTCGTTCTCCACCAAACCATCTTTCAATCTTACAATTCGATGTGCGTATTTCGCGATATCTTCTTCGTGTGTGACAACAATAATTGTATTTCCATTTTTATGAATCGTTTCGAATAATCCCATGATTTCAACGGACGTTTTTGAATCGAGATTCCCTGTTGGTTCATCAGCGAGAATAATTGCTGGATCATTTACGAGCGCTCGTGCAATTGCAACGCGCTGACGTTGTCCACCAGAAAGTTCATTTGGTTTGTGCAACATGCGATCCTTCAATCCAACTTGGTCCAATGCATGTTCCGCTTTTTGTTGACGTTCCGCTTTTGAAATTCCTGCATACACCAATGGCAACATTACATTTTCCAATGCAGATTGTCGTGGCAATAAATTGAAAGTTTGAAATACAAAACCAATTTCCTTGTTACGCACTTCAGCCAATTCATTGTCACTCATTTTCGCAACGGAAAGATTGTTGAGAATATATTCTCCTCCACTTGGCGTATCCAAACATCCCAATACATTCATCAAGGTGGATTTTCCAGAACCGGAAGGACCCATCAAGGCTACATATTCATTCTTGAAAATTTTCAAGGAAACATCACGCAGTGCATAAATTTTTTCGCTTCCCACAGTGTACATGCGGGAGATGTTGGTGAGAGAAATGATTTCTATGTCCATGTGCAGGATAAAGGTAAGGAAAAGGCTGTGGCAATTTTGAGTTCTGAATTCTAAATTTTGAATTATCCTAAACCCAATTCAAAATTTAGAATTCAAAATTTTAAAATAAAGTCTTCCTTCTCCAATTGTTCTGTTCTGAAAAAGACCAACCCAAAATGAAAAACATCAATGGTTAATTTAACTTTTGGATGTTGTTTGATTTTTTTCCAGGCACTCTCCATTTCTTCCGACCAATGAATATCGTCGAAGATGAAAAGTGTGTTGTTGTGAATATAGGGAAGGCAAGTTTCGAAATACCGCAGTGTTGGTTCTTGTTTGTGATTGCCATCGAAAAAAACGTAATCAACTTTTCCTAGCGTTTGCAATGCATCGTTTAACGTCGCATCAAAATCACCAATACGAATATCAATATTGAGTTGGTTGAATTGAAAAGCCTCTTTTGCTTTTGCCGCTGTTTGAGGACAACCTTCGAGCGTGATGAATTTTTCGAAATCAGTTGCCGTTGCTTCGTATAAAGTTGTAATTCCCAAGGATGTTCCCAACTCCAACATCTTCTTTGGATGGAAATGTTTCAGAATGCGAAAAAGCAATTGCCCTTGTTTGGGTCCTTTCGCAGATTTTCTCGCGATATCAAAAATTTTTCTTTTTCCCGACTTTCCCGTTCCCAAATCAAGAACATTGATGGTGTTTTTATTTACGGCACAATCTGTTCTCCAATCTTCCGCAATGTGTTCGGAGTAATCCTGATTTTTATCGGGAAAAACTTTTGTGACGAGATCAAATACAAATGGGGAATGAACACCGTGTTTGCTTACGGAGTTTTTTTTGTAATGGACGAAAGATTTTATTTGATGCGTGAGAGTCATTTTTTGCGGCAGAGGCGCAAAGAGCGCTGAGAAAAATTAATTATTTAACCGAAGTGATTTTCACTTCCACTCTTCTGTTCATTTGACGATGTTCAGGTGTATCATTTGGTTTTTTTGGTTTGCTGTCGCCATAACCTTTGTAGGTCATACGTGTGGCCGCAACACCATTCGTAACCAAATAATCATAAACAGCTTTCGCGCGGTTGTTGGAAAGTGTGATGTTGGATTTTTTATCTCCAACATTATCCGTGTGACCTCCAATTTCAATTTTCACTTTCGGATTTGTTTTCATCCAACTCACCATTTTATTCAACTCCGCTTTTGATTCTGGACGCAAATCGAATTTTCCTGTTTCAAAAAATACATTTTTCAACTCCACCATAGCGCTGTCTTCAATCGGTTGCATAGGAACATCCATGCGAAATGGTTTGCTTGCATCGGCTGTTTTTTTCAATTGGAAAGTTTCAGAATAAAAAAGATAACCGGCACTATTCACATTCAAAGCGTAATTTTCATTAACGGGAAGACAAACCAAAAATTCACCTGTAACAGCATCGGAATAAGATGTGATCATCGTTTTTCCTGAGGAAAGGTCAATCAATTCAAAAGACGCACCAAGGGGCTTTAATGTTTTTTTATCGTACACTTTTCCTTTCATGTAGGTGACAGGAACCGGTTGAAGTTTTTTCGGAAGGTTGAACATGTAAATGTCATCACATCCAAGTCCACCATCACGATTGGAAGAGAAATAGGCCACTTGTCCATTGCTGTTTACAATCAAACCACTTTCATCACCCGCGGTGTTGATGGGATAACCAAGATTCATTGGTGTTCCCCATTTTCCAGTAACGGAATCTCGACGGCAAACATATAAATCAAGTCCGCCCATTCCTGTTAAACCATCAGATGCAAAATATAATGTTTGATTATCAGGATGAATAAATACGGCCTCTTCTTTTCCCGCAGTATTAATTCCAGCACCAAGATTCATTGGCACACTCCATTTTCCATCGGCACCTAAAACTGCACTCCAGATATCACTGTCGCCAAATCCACCGCGGCGATGACTGACGAAATAAAGTGTCTTTCCATCGGAAGAAAATGAAGGTTGTGATTCCCATGCATCGGTATTAACAGGCGCACCAACATTTTGAGGAACGGACCAAACTCCATTCACTTTACGCGTGTAAAAAATATCGCAACTGCCGTAGCCTTGTCTTCCGTTTCCATATCCATCATATTCATCACACGCTGCGAAAAATAAAAATCTTCCATCAGCGGATAAACTTGGTGCACCTTCATTATTGTTGGTGTTGATTGGTGAACCCATATTTTGAGCAAGGCTCCAATTCCCATTTGCATCTCTAAAGCTGATGTAAAAATCTTCCTGTCCTTGCTTCAACACTCCCGTATTCGGATCTTTTTCCTGACGATTTCTGGTAAATAAAAATGTCTGATCGTCAGCAGTGACATTTGGGAAATATTCGCAAGCAAATGTGTTCATGTTTTCACCCATGTTAAGCGGATTAAACGGAACGGGATGACTGAGTGCATTTGTAGCGAAATCACAATTGGCGATTCCTTGTTGGGCATTTTCAATTGTTTCTGGCGAAGCGTTTGGACGATGTGTGTTGAGATAGATTTGAAAATCTTTTTTTGCATCGACATATCTTCCCAATTTCAATTCTGCATTTCCACAATCATAATAACTTGATGGAAAAAATCCAGGATTAATTGCAAATGCCTTATGAAAATTGTCAACTGCTTTTGCCCATTGTGAGTTGGCCATGTCAAAATTTGCTTCAAGTGTGTACGCCTCAACAAAATTTGGATCCTCTTTTTCGGCGATCTTCAATTGTGCGTATGCATTTTCAAAATCATACATCTGCGCATAATCCATCGCAGCGTAATATGCTTTCTCTGCTTTTTTTGATTTCGTAGAAAGTAATCCAGGCTGCTGCGCTTTGCAATTTGCAGTAAGAAGGATGATGGAAAGGAAGAGGATTATTCTGTTCATATGCATCTTGTTGTTAAGGGGACGAGGGACAAGTGACACAGATAAATCCCCTGTCCCTTGCCCCCTGACCCGTTAAGGTATATTCATGTATTTATGTGTCTGCAAGGAAATATTCCATTTTGGATTTTTCATTACGTAATCAACAATCAGTGGCATCATTTCTTTTGACTTGCTCCATTCAGGTTGTAAATAGAACAACGAATCATCGTTCATTTTAATTGCATTTTCTTCTGCCCATTTCAAGTCATCAGCATTATATACAATCACCTTCAATTCATGTGCCCTTTTGAAAATCTCAAGCTGTGGTGGCAAAGTTTTTTTCGGTGAAAGGCAAATCCAATCCCAATTTCCATTTAAGGGGTATGCACCGGAAGTTTCAATAAAAGTTAGAATGCCATTTTTTTTCAATTCAGCAGTGAGATAATCCAAATTGAAAGCAGAAGGTTCACCTCCTGTAACAACAACTGCTCTTGCAGGATATTGCAATGCATTTAAAACAATTGCATCGGCAGAAGTCAATGGATGCGTATTGGCATCCCAGCTTTCCTTCACATCACACCAATGGCAACCGACATCACAACCACCTAGACGAATAAAAAACGCAGGTTTGCCTGTATGGAATCCTTCTCCCTGAATTGTATAAAATTCCTCCATTAATGGAAGTGATCGGCCTTCTTCAAGACTTTTTTGCTGATCAGCGTCCATTGTTGTGGGAATGATGTTGCCAGTATAATGTGTCATGTGGTGTAAAGGTACAAAGTGCAGGCCTTTATTTGTGTATGGAATGGAAAGAGGATGGAAATATTCAGTCGATTTGCAAGGGGAAAAGCATTGGAGATTTGGAATTTCAATCAACCTTTGAGATTTTCAAATTCAGCATTGTTGTTACAGCCAGCAATAGGAGATTAGGCTGATTTACCAATGCAAAAAATATTTTTATCTGGAAAATCTCACTTCAACAGTTTCGCATCTTTCATCACTTGCAAAGCTTGATCCAAACAGCGATGGGAATCATAAATAGCCAATCGTCGTTTCCACACTTTTCCTTCAGGACCTGTATAACGAACAATGAAATAATCGAAACCCATTAATTTTTTTGTGTATGCCACTCCAACGATATCAGCAATCATGATTGTTTTGGTGGCGGTGAATCCTGCGGAATGAAGTAGTGCAATTCCAAGTGTGATGAATAACAAACTGAGCGTAAAAGTGACTACATAAAAATGCGTAATCAAGGTGACCACAATGAAAAACATAAGAATTAGAATGGCACTCATTTGCAAAATAAAAGTCACGAAATCCAATCGGTTGATTGGTTCAGGAAATTTTTCGGGTAGAATTCGTTTACCGATAAACAATCGGTCTTCCAGCACATGACAATAAGTTGCATCGGCCAATACAAAGTGCGGGTGTTTTGGTTCATTCATGCTGCAAAAGTAGTCAGGAGTTGGGAGTTTGGAGTTGGGAGTTTGTTTTTTCTTTTTGCGTGAGGGATTGTAGCAGAAAGCCCAGAGCGGAATAAGATTTATTGCGGAACAAAACTTGGCGAGGACTTGTAGCGAAAAGCCCGACCCCAAATCCCGACAGTATTGTTGGGATTTGGGGACACGCCCCAATAATTACCGATTACTGAATTTCCAATTACCAATGAAAGTTTGTCCCTTGACATAAGGCGATCTACAAAAAATAATTTTTCATCAGCACATGAGCACATCAACATTACAGCACATTTGTCCCAAAGGGATTCCTTCGGAACACATCATTTCATTACCTTCGCCGCTATGATAACAATAGAACAAGTAAAGGCCCTACAGGATCGCAAAGACGCGTTGAGGAGGCATCTTTGACGTTGATGCGAAGTTGAATAAAATTGCGGAAGAAACGGCATTGACTGAAGTTCCAGGATTCTGGGACAATCCTAAAACTGCTGAGAAGCTTTTGAAGGAAATCAAAAAAAGAAAAAACTGGACGGATTCATTTTTTGCACTTGAGGCTAGCATTAGCGATTTGAGTGTGATGTATGATTTTTATAAATCGGGTGATGCGACCGAGGAAGAAATTGACGCGCAATATTCCGAGACCGTAAAAAAAGCGGACGATCTTGAATTCCGAAATATGTTGAGTGGGAAGGAAGATCATTTGAATGCGGTGCTCACCATTAATTCCGGTGCGGGTGGAACAGAAAGTTGTGATTGGGCAGCCATGCTCATGCGCATGTACAAAATGTGGGCGGAGAAACAAGGTTTCAAAGTGAAGGAAGATGATATTCAAGAAGGTGAAACCGCAGGAATTCGTCAATGCACTTTGGAAATTGAAGGCGATTATGCATTCGGACATTTGAAAGGTGAGAATGGTGTGCATCGTTTGGTAAGGATTTCTCCTTTCGATGCAAACGCACGACGACACACTTCTTTCGCTTCGGTTTATGTTTATCCATTGGTGGATGACACAATTGAAATTGACATCAATCCTGCAGAATGTGAATGGGAAACGTTCCGTTCGGGTGGAGCAGGTGGACAAAATGTAAATAAGGTGGAGACTGCTGTTCGTTTGTATCACAAACCTTCCGGCATCGTCATCAAGAATCAGGAGTCGCGATCACAAATGACAAATCGTGAAAATGCCTTGCGTTTGTTGAAATCGCAATTATATGAAGTGGAGATGCGCAAGAAAATGGAAACCGTTCAGGCCATTCGTGGAGGCATGAAAAAAATTGAGTGGGGATCACAAATTCGGAATTATGTTTTGCATCCTTACAAACTCGTGAAAGATTTGCGTACTGATCATGAAACCTCGGATGCGGCAGGTGTGTTGGATGGAAATTTGGATGAATTCATAAAATCATATTTGATGGAATATGGTCCGAGTTGGAATGTGGATTTGAAATAGTGCCTTCGATACATTTTTTGTCAAAGTAAATTTTTGGAATTGTAAGAGAAATTGCTGTTGACAAAAAACACTCAGTCTGACAAATTGGAATTGATAAAATAAAAATCATGGCGAAAAAAAACAAAATTGTCAGACTGAGTAGTTCCGCTCCTTCAGCGGAACGTATCGAAGTCTGGCATCGGAAGTCCTGTAGTATGAGTCGCAAGGCGATGGAATTGTTGGAACAGAAAAAAATAGTTCCTGAAGTGTT
Organism: uncultured Flavobacteriales bacterium; assembly: GCA_903873905.1. Taxonomy (GTDB): domain Bacteria; phylum Bacteroidota; class Bacteroidia; order Palsa-965; family Palsa-965. The sequence continues at coordinate 159,690 of CAIQQJ010000131.1, read as the reverse complement.
TCTTTATTCTGAAGTGAAAGTTACGGAAGCAGACATCAAATCCGTTTTGAAAAAACTTGGAATTTCTGCGGAAGAATTGATTCGCAAGAAAGAAGATGTTTACAAGGAAAATTTCCGCGACAAGAAAATGGATGAGGAGAAATGGATTAAGGCGATGGTGAAATACCCAATTCTCATTGAGCGACCGATTGTGATCAAGGGGAGCAAGGCGGTGATTGGAAGGCCGATTGAAAGGATTCTGGAGGTGATTTAGTTATGAGGTTATTGGGTGATGAAGTAATTGGGTGATGAGGTGATGAAGTAATTGGGTGATGAGGTAATGAGGTGAGAAAATAAAGAGTGATGGGGCGATGAAATGATGAATTTTTATATTTGTAATTATTTTTTGAGATTTTGTTGATTGTAATTTATTTGTTTTTTGTATTTATTTTAATTGTGTTTTGTTATGGAATTGAAAAGTATTCGACCTCACAAGAGGTTGATCGTTTGGCAAAAATCAATGGATTTTATTGAGAAAGTTTATTTGCACACCGACAGTTTTCCCCGTCATGAAATTTATGGCCTTACTTTGCAATTGAGGCGAGCATCGGTTTCTGTTTCTGCAAATATTTCTGAAGGGTCTGCAAGGGGGAGTGCAAAGGAATACGCAAGATTTCTAAACATATCGCGTGCATCTCTTAGTGAGGTCGATACGCTTTTGGATATTTCATTACGATTGAATTATTTAAACCAAACAACTCATTTGGAGTTGACAGATGATCTTAATCATATAGCTGCGATGTTGAACGGATTAATCAAAAAAGTGAAGCTTTCTATTCCAAAATTTTCCTCTAAACCTCATAACATTCACTAATTTTACTTTCGTAAAACACTTCATCACCCAATCACTTAATTACTTCATCACTTCAAAAAAAAATATCATGACAACACTGACATCCAATTTCCGAATTGAAAAAGACACCATGGGCGAGGTAAAAGTTCCTGCCGATAAATATTGGGGTGCGCAAACCGAACGATCGAGAAATAATTTCAAGATTGGACCGGAAGCGAGTATGCCAAAGGAAATCATTTATGCTTTCGCGTATTTGAAAAAAGCGGCGGCACAAGCGAATACGGATCTTGGTGTTTTGGATGCAGCGAAACGAGATATGATTGCACAAGTATGCGATGAAATTCTCGCGCACAAATTGGATGATCAATTCCCATTGGTGATTTGGCAAACCGGATCGGGCACACAGAGCAATATGAATGCGAATGAGGTGATTGCGTATCGCGCGCATGTCATCAGCGGTGGAAAATTGACTGACGAGAAAAAGATTTTGAATCCGAATGATGATGTGAACAAATCACAATCATCGAATGATACGTATCCAACTGCGATGCACATCGCTTCCTATAAATTGGTTTCCGAATGCACACTTCCAGGAATGGAAAGGTTGCGCGATTCATTGGATAAAAAAGCAAAAGAATTTGCCAACATCGTAAAAACAGGTCGCACACATTTCATGGACGCGACTCCACTCACACTCGGACAGGAATTTTCAGGATACGTTCAGCAAATCACCAATTCAATTCGTGCAATTAAAAATGCATTGGAAATGGTTCGCGAACTGGCGCTTGGTGGAACTGCAGTTGGAACAGGATTGAATACTCCGAAAGGTTACGATGTATTGGTTGCGAAAAAAATCGCTGAGTTGACAAATTTCCCATTTGTAACAGCACCAAATAAATTTGAAGCACTCGCTGCACACGATGCGATGGTGGAATTGTCAGGCGCATTGAAACGTTCTGCAGTTGCATTGATGAAAATGGCAAATGATATTCGCATGCTGAGTTCTGGTCCGCGTTCTGGTATTGGAGAAATCGTTATTCCTGATAACGAACCAGGTTCATCCATCATGCCAGGAAAAGTGAATCCAACTCAACCTGAAGCATTGACCATGGTTTGTGCGCAAGTAATCGGTAACGATGTTGCGGTTTCCATTGGAGGAATGAACGGACATTTTGAATTGAATGTTTTCAAACCGGTCATTGCCGCAAACGTTTTGCAAAGTGCAAGATTGCTCGGTGATGCTTGTGTTTCTTTCACAGAACATTGTTCAGATGGAATCAAACCAAATCTTCCAATCATCAAAATGCACATGGAAAATTCATTGATGTTGGTGACTTCATTGAACACACACATCGGTTATTACAAATGTGCCGAGATTGCAAAGAAAGCACACAAGGAAGGAAAAACCTTGAAAGCTGCAGCCATTGAATTAGGATATGTAACCGCTGAACAATTTGATCTTTGGGTGAGACCAGAAGATATGGTTGGATCTTTGAAATAAAGAGTATTGAGTATTGCGTATTGGGTATTGAGAAAACTTTTTACTTGAACATTGTACATTGTTTGTTTGACATTGTACATTCCGGGTTTCTGAGAATTCTCTTTGTGAAATTGAAAATTAAAATCTCTACAGCAATGTGGAGATTTTTTTATTTGACTGCCTCCTGCCGCTTTTTTCCTGCCGCTCTTTTTATTTGGGCGCATCCCTGCGGGTCGGGCTATCCGTTTCAAGTCCTCGCTCCAACACACTTGCCACGCAGCTGTGGGCTTTCCACTACTATCCCTTGCGCAAAAAAACTTAAAGAAAACACCCTTGTCACTTGCCTCCTGCCACCACTCCCTTTTTATAAACATCCATCCGAAAAAAAGCGGCGAACTGTTGTGGTTCTCCAATGGAACAGTGATATTCTTCGTGTGCAGATTTCTTCTTTGCAGAAGCTTCAAATTCTGGCGTTGCTGAATTCAATTCATAACGATCAATGAAACCAAAATTTCTGATGATTGTCCATTTCGAATTTTCCTTTTTGTAAAAAGAATATCCAATCTGATATTTTATTCGTTCTCCCACTTTTGCTCTTCTAACATCAATTACAATTGCAACAGGAATTCCTCCTAGCTTGGCAACTTCAAGCGTATCAGAATGATTTTTCATTTCAAGCAAAAATGTTTTTCCGTTTTTGAAAATAACAGAATCTTTTCCCAGATATATTTTGTCAATAGTCAAATGAACCAGATAACTTTTCTGTGCAAAAGAAAAACTTGCGACAAAAATCAAAATGGTGGAAATACAGAAACGTTTCATACGCTGAAAGTAGCAATTAATAAGCCAAGAAAAGGGTGAGTGGTGATGAAGGAATTAAGAGATGAAGTGATTAGGGATTTGCTTTTTAAAATCCATTCAAAAAAATCCGCCCAATCCGCGGAATAAGAAATAGGTGATTCAAAGTAGAATTAGATTTTTCCATAATGCTTAGTGCTTTTGTGTCTTAGTGGCAAAACCTTTTTTGCGTGAGGGATAGGAGAGGAAAGCCCGGAAGACGCTGTGTTGGGTTTTTAAACCCGACACTGCGGCTGAGGACTTGCAACGTATAGCCCGCCCCCAACAGTACTGTTGGGGGCACGCCCAAAATATTTTAACAATTTCCTTGAAATGAATTGGAGCTAAAATTTCCTGCCAACTTCTTCTTTTTTGCCTGCTCCTTCTCCTTACCTTTGCGCTATGAAAATAACAAAAGAAATAGTCCTCGAAGCGCTCCGCAACGTGGAGGACCCTGATCTTAAAAAAGATATCGTGACACTTGGAATGGTGCAGGATATTGTGATTGATGGAAAAAACATTTCGTTTTCTGTTGTACTCACAACTCCAGCTTGTCCATTGAAAGAGTTGATCAAGAGAAATTGCGTGAATGCAATTGCGAATTTTGTAGATAAAGACGCTGTTGCCCATGTGAACATGACTTCGAATGTGACTTCACAACGAAGTGGCCTTGAATTGCAAGGCATCAAGAATTTTATTGTTGTTGCATCTGGAAAAGGTGGTGTAGGAAAATCAACAGTTGCCGCAAATCTTGCTTGTGCACTTGCCATGCAGGGTGCACGTGTTGGTGTGATCGACGCAGACATTTACGGACCTTCCATGCCCATCATGTTCGATTGCGTAAATGAAAAACCGCAATTGAAGAAAATTGACGATAAGGATATCATGGTTCCGGTGGAAAGTTATGGTGTGAAAATATTGTCAATGGGTTTTTTCGCTGAAATCAATCAAGCTGTTGTTTGGCGTGGACCAATTGCTGTTCGTGCGCTGAATCAAATGTTGAGTCAAACCATTTGGGGCGAACTCGATTACATGATTGTAGATCTTCCTCCAGGAACTGGGGACATTCACCTCTCACTCGTGGAAGCAATTCCAGTTACAGGCGCAGTGATTGTCAGCACTCCTCAGAATGTAGCCTTGGCCGATGCGAAAAAAGCTGTCGCGATGTTTAAGTTGCCATCCATCAACATTCCTATTCTGGGAATTGTAGAAAACATGGCGTACTTCACACCAGCAGAATTGCCTGAAAATAAATATTACATTTTCGGTAGAGAAGGTGCAAAACAATTGGCGGAAGATTTGGATGTTCCTCTTCTCGGAGAAATTCCATTGGTGCAAAGCATTTGTGAATCGGGTGATGTTGGTCGCCCTGTGGTTTTACAGGAAACCACTCCACAAGCCAAAGCATTTTTGGAAATGGCGGGTAACGTTGCGCAGCAAGTGGCGATCGTGAATTCAAAACCAAAAGCTGTTGCGGCCGAAGTGGCTGAAAAAAATAATTAGAAAAAAACAGATGCGAACAGAACTTAAAAATAGAATTGAACTTGCCTTGGAACAATTACGTCCATTCCTGCAAGCAGATGGTGGTGATGTTTCGTTATTGGAAATAACCGACGACAACATTGTGCGAATCGAATTTCTCGGAGCGTGCAAATCATGTTCGATGAATTTGATGACGTTCAAGGCGGGAATTGAGGAAGCGATCAGAAAAGCTGCACCTGAAATTGTTTCAGTGGAAGCGGTGAATTTGATTGTGGTTCCTGTTGTGAAATAATTTTTTTATTTTTTTTATAACAAGAAAGCCGCTTCGTAATTGAAGCGGCTTTCTCATTTCATTTTCCTAATTATTATTTCACCAAATAGGTTGCGATATATTGTCGAATGCGATCCGCATTTTTCTTGGAAAAATCTTCGTATTGTTCAGAGAAGGCGATGTGATACATGCTCACCATTGCGTAACAATCGAGATATCCTTCCTTCTGCATTTTACGTGCGAAGCCGAATTCTCCATCTTCCGTGTCGGTTTTCTTCAACATGAATTCCCAGCTGTATGTCTCCAAATATTTTTGTTCAGTAAACTCCACCTTCTTTTTTACAATTCCAAAATCATTGCAGAAATCCGAAATCTTGTCTTTTGCCTCACGGTAATAGGACCAAGGTTCCGCTGCAATTGCACCCTGTGAGGTGGAAGTAATCATGCTTGGGAGATAATTGCGCGACATCCAATGACGGTTAAAAGTTTTTCCAAGTTTATCGGCGATCAGATTCAATTTTGTAAAAAAGCGAATGTCCGGATAAGCGATGATTCCATCCACACACGCTTCGTAAGCTTCTTGCCAGTTTTTTGACAGCATCAAACAGGAAACTAAATTCTGGCGTGAACTCAACATTTTTGGTTCCAATGCAATTGCCTTAAGGAAATATGGAACTGCTTTTTCATATTTCTCGTCGGAGTAATAGCACATTCCTATTTTATAATTCGCATAATAATAAATGCTGTCGAGTTTCAATGCATTTTCATAGGCACGAATGGCTGCAGAATAATTTGAATTGTTGAATTCGTCACCACCTTTACTGTATTCATTTTTTGCCTCATCCGTAACGGCACTGTCGATTCCAGAAGGTTCAATAAACTGTTCATGCAAAATCATTGAAGCTGTTTCCTGTTTTCCACAAACCATTGTAGCAACAGAACAAGCATTGATCATTTCCTGGTGGTATTGTGTGGATTTCAATTTGTCAAAATCGAAAGAAGCATTTTTCTTTCCAGCTTTTTTGAGAATGTCCAAAAAATCCAAAATCACTTGTGCATTGTAGCGATCATATTCATAAGAGCAACGCAATTCCCACAAATCATCATCATAAAAATGCGTGACTTGCACTTTTTTCAAAGTTGCAATGGCCTTGTCATATTTGTTTTTTGCATAATATGATTTTGCCTTCTCAATGGATTTTACTTCCGAAGAAGTGTATTGTTGTGCAAGAACAGGAAGTGAAATTATTAAAACAGCAAACAGGCTGAATAGAAATTTCATGGGAGTGTTTTTTGTCATACTAAATTGTGGGATTTTGATTTGGGAATAAATGCAATTATTGACGGGCAAGCGTAGCGGTGCAAGTATCAATGCCACTTCCATTGTTCACATAATAAGTGAGACTAATGCTGTTGGCTCCCGTTTTTGTTCCGCTGCCATGAACCTGATTTCCATTGATGGTTTGCACAGGAATAGACATCGAACTTCCAGTGATTTCAACTTTTGCATTGAAGTTAAAACCAATGTTGTAAAAGTTTTCAATTTGCACTTGTGTTGTACTTGAAGTCACTTTGTTAATGTGAACCGTAAAAACACTTGGTCCAATCTGCGAACTATTTTCATTACATGTCCAAGATGCGACATAAACATCACGCGCATCGGTTGGTGTCGGTTGTTGATCGGGCTGACAAGCTGAAAAAACAACAGTGATGGAAATTACCAGCAGTAGAAAAAGGTTCTTTGTTTTCATGGGCATTTATTCTAAACAAATATCGTCTATTTCCTATAGAAAGGCAAATAGAATGCCAAGAAGGTAAGAGATTGTGATTTCAGTTTGATAAACTATTGTGTGAAAAACAAACTGCCACTTTTAGAATCGTCAATAGCTAAAGCACAATTATCCAAGGATTTTCGCTTTCACCTCCTCATCAAAAGGAACGAAAAGATTCAGCCAAATATTTCGCGACCAACGGAAAAGTATCGGATACATGAAAATGTAAATTCCTATCACCACACCAATGTTTGTTTCCAAACTCGTATCAAATGCGAGATAAAGAATTCCAGCAGGAATAAACATGAAAAGAATGGACAAAAAATAACTCACATACATTGCTCCATAATAAAAACCCGTTTCAGGTTCATATTTCTGTCCGCACTTCTCACATTCCTTTTTCATCTGCCCGAGTTTTTTCAGATGATAAGGATGATTGTCAACATAAAGATTTGACAGATTACATTTTGGGCATTTCGAAAATACAACGCTATAAACGGGACCTTTATTAAATATTGACATTGGAGGAAAAATTAAGTGTACAAAGTTACATCACTACACAACTAATTAATCCAAGAACTTACAAATCCATTGCAAATACTTTTATTAGTGCCGTCCTCCGCCTTTGTTCTAGCCTCCACCATGATTTCCACCACGATTTTGCTTTCCGCCGTTTCAATCGTTCAACAACTCGATACCAAAGGAATTTCTTATCTCACACTTGGTGATTTCAAATCGTCGAAAGAACAACAAATGAGAAAAGACCTGAAAGCACAAGCACTTAAAAATGCGCAAGACAAAGCACAATTCATGTTGAGCAAAGTGGATAAAACCATTGGCGAAATCGTAAGTGTAAAAGAAGTAAATGATGACGAAAACGCAAGGTGGTCATTGCAACCTTCACAATCTTCCACGAGTAACTCAACCTATAGTTCTACTATGGCACAACCTGCAGGAAGCCCGCAGGATATTAAAATGAGATATCAAGTGGAAGCAGAATTTTTGATTGAGTAAGATTTGATTGAGTATGGGTACAAAAGCAAAGCCGCAGTCTCAATACCCCATTCTCTTAACAACTCACTCTTAATAAGTACCCAATTTCATTGTGAGAACGCTTGTCAAAGCCAAGTAAATTCGTACGTTAAGCCAAAGAACTTGTCAAAACGTAATCGAATTCTCCTCATTATTGCTGCTGTGCTCATAGCAGGGGCGGGGATTTATGGCTTCTTCCGCATTCGAAAACTGGAATCTCCTTCACGCGATGCCCTCGAGGCTGTTCCTAATTCTGCATTCTGTGTCATCAGTTCAAATGATGTGCATGGTGCTTGGGCAAAATTGAGTCAGGGAAATTTGGTTTGGGATGCATTGAATGAAACACAATGGGCTACTTCCGTTTCACACACTTCCACCTTGATCGATTCGCTGCTCAATACGGATGCAGATGTAAAATCCTTTTTTGAAGAACGGCAATGTTGGCTCTCGCTTCATTTAACCGGTAATGAAGGTTTTGATTTTCTCATCACGAGTGCACTTCCGTCAACAGGCGATATGGATGATTATGCAGCATTTGTAAAAAAGCATGCAGGAACAAAAAAAATTACGGAAACCATTTGGAAAGGAAATCCAATTCTTCACATTGGTGAAATTACCAATGGCGGATTTTGTACGGGCATGCGCGAAGGCGTCATTCTGATTTCCTGCAATGAGGATCTTTTGAAAACAGGAATGGATCAATTGGGAAAAGGTCCGACCTTGAAAAATGACAAGGGTTTTTCCGCAGTGCGACAAACCGCTGGAGAAAAAGCAGCCGCAAATATTTATTTCAATTACCAGAAATTATCAGTGGGATTGAAACGGATTTCAAATGATAATTTTCAAGATCGATTGGAAGGTATCAATCGTTTTGCTGAATGGACCGAAATGGATTTGTCACTTCGTCCGAATGCAGTTTTAATGAATGGTTATACTTCTTCTCCCGATTCGGCGAAAGAATACCTTGGGATTTTCAAGGGACAACAACCGCAACTCATCGAAGCGGCGAGTGTTCTTCCTGGTTCAACCATTACCTATTCCAGTTTCGGCATTAGCAATTTCCAATTGTTCAATCAACGTTATGATGCATTTCTTGAACGAGAAGGATTGGCGGATGAACGTCGAGATAAATTGGCACAACTGAAACGCAATTACAATTTTGATCCAGACAAACAAATTGCGAATTGGTTGGGAAATGAAATTGTAATGGCAATAGTTCCTGCTCCCGATGGAGGAACAACCACCATTGCATTGTTGAGTTCAGCAAATACTGCCGAAGCAAAATCAACATTGCAATCGCTTGAAATAAAAAATGACACTGTTCCTTCCGAACCAACAAGTGATTCAAGTGGATTTGTCATTCGTAAAATGCCTGTTCCTGAAATGTTATCTGCAACGTTCGGGGAAATGTTCAGTGATTTGCGTGAAGCTTATTACACCGTTGTGCAGCAATATGTAGTATTTGCTTCTGATGAAAATGCATTACGAGCCTTCATCGCATCGAATCAAAATGGAACTACACTCGCGCACAATCGTTCCTATGCAGATTTCGCAACGAATATGTCGCAAGAAGCAAGTTTGACTTTGTATGCATCACCTGGTCATTGTGATGGTCTCTTGAAGGAAAACAGTTCCTCTGCGCTCAATGAAGATTTGAAAGTTCATTCCAAATTGTTGCGTCGTTTTGATGGCGCGGTTTTGCAATACAGCACAAGTGATAATGATTTGTTTTATACCAATATTTTCATTCGGCACAATCCGCAAACAAAAAAAGACATTGCCACACTTTGGGAAACACAATTGGACACCACCTTTAGCGGGAAACCCTGTTTGGTGATGGATCACAAAACAAAAGGCTTAGATATTTTCATTCAGGATGATGCGAATAAGATTTATCTCATCAGTAACACTGGCACTGTTTATTGGAAAAAACAATTGTCCGAAAAAATAATTGGCGAAGTGAAACAGGTGGATGCCTTAAAGAATGGAAAATACCAGTTAGCTTTTAATACAACTTCCTCAATTTACGTAATTGATAGAAATGGAAATGATCTTGCACCATTCCCAATCAAACTTCCAGCAATGGCAACAAACCCATTGAGTATAATGGATTACGACAACAATCGCGATTATCGTTTTCTCATTGCCTGCAGCGATAAAATTATTTACAATTATCAGATCACGGGTAAAAAAGTGGAAGGTTGGAAATTGCCAATGACCCAAGACATTGTTCTCGTTCCTGTACAACGCGTTGTGGTTGGAGGAAAAGATTATGTGATCATTGCAGATCGGTCTGGAAAAATTTATGTGGTGGATAGACAAGGGAATGCACGCTTGAGTTTGAAAGAACAACTGAATGCTCCAGTGATACAAATAATTGTTGAAGCTGGTAAGGATCTTTCACGAACAAGAATTGTTTCTTCCGATTCAATTGGTAATGTGAGTCGCTTGAGTTTGACAGATGATTTGGAAAGAATGCACTTCATGGATTTTGAAGATGCTCCCGGTTTTGATTATCGCGACATTGACGGTGATGGCAATCGCGAATTCATTTTTCTTGATGCACATCGCTTGATGTTATTTAATCAGGACAAAGCACCGGTGATGAGTTTTACTTTTGATTCACCACCGACAACATCACCGCAAATCTTTTTCTTTGATACAAAAGATGTCCGTATCGGGGTCTTGTGTCCGACTTCGTCGGAATTGCATTTGATAAATAATGGAGGAGCCGATGCAGAAGGATTCCCAATTCAAGGAAGCACGGCATTTAGTATTGGAAAATTGAACGGCGATGGAAGTTTGACTTTGGTGTGTGGAAATAATAAGAAGTATTTGTGTGCCTATCCGCTTCGTTAGAAATTTGAAGAACAATCCCAAAAAAAATATTGACTTTTGAAGTGAAAGAATTTTTGAATTCTGAAAATTTGAATTACAACTTCAATTCCTCACTTGGATCCCAGAAATAGTTTTTGAAATTGGAGATTTTGTCTTTTGAAACTTTGATTCCCTCTTTTTCCAAAAGTTCTTGCATCATTGTAGGTGTTGCGAAATGATTTTTTCCTGTGAGCAAACCTTCACGATTAACCACACGATGCGCAGGTACAGGCGAGTGATGTGAATGGGAACTGTTCATGGCCCAACCCACCATACGAGAAGAACCTTTCATGCCGAGATATTTTGCAATGGCTCCATAAGTTGTTACGCGACCTTTAGGAACAAGTCGTACCACTTCATACACCATGTAAAAAAAATCGGACTCAGGCTTGCTTTTCATTTTGACAGATTCAGAGAATGAAAAAAATCAGTTTGAAACAATTTGTATTCTGCAGGTTTCAAATAAAGGAAACAGAAAATGGGAATAAAAAAATAAGCCAGAAACCGAAGTGTTTTGATTTCATAATTGTGAACTGAAATTACGAAGTAAAACGTGGCGTGGCTAAAAATAGTTGTGTCTTAAATGATGTATTGGCTAAAAGTGTTACCATTGTTGGCTTTCAGGGTGCTGGAAGTTTTCAAATCGTCTTTGTTCATTTTAGGTCTAATTAATGAGCTTTATTTACACTGTTATTTTAAACTTAACATGGCCTTAACGGCATCGCAACGTGGGTAGGATACTTTCGCCGATGTGTTTACCAACGGATCTGTGGAATTAAAGGAGTGTTACAGGATTTTGATTGTCGATTCTGATGAGCATATTTTGCTTTCTCTTAAAGGGATATTAGAAGCTGCCAATTTTGAAGTTTTGTGTACCGATAATGGAAAAGAGGCAATAGAGCTTGCTAAAAAGTATCAACCTCATCTGGTAATTCTGGATATGATTATTCCAGGAACAGACGGAATTGAAATTTGCCATGATCTGAAGTCCATTCCTACATTACAAAAAACGCTAATTGCATTTTATACTGGCAGAAGTGAGGATTATTCCCAAATAGCGGCTTTTTCAGCTGGTGCTGATGATTACATTATAAAGCCGATACGCGCAAATGTGTTGGTGATGCGTGTAAAAGCAATCCTGAAGCGTCATCGTTTAAAGGAACTCTCAAAAACGGTGCAAATGGGAACCATTCGGATTGATAGAGAGCGTTATATTGTATTTAATGGTAATACAGAAATCGTTTTACCAAGAAAGGCTTTTGAATTGCTTGCCTTGATGCTAACTTCTCCGAGAAAAGTTTTTACGCGCAATGAAATATATCGAGAAATCTGGGGTGGAGAGTTTGGCGAAAAAAATCGCACGATTGACGTTCACATTCGCAAATTGAGAGAGAAAATAGGTGAACAATTTATTAAAACAGTAAAAGGAATTGGTTATAGTTTTGAAGCGAATTAATTGTAGTTGTCAAGTTGAAAAGTTTGCCTCTAGAAAGTTTGCAAATGATTTTTAAATCAGACTAACAAAAAATAACTTTCCAACTTTCCAACTTTCCAACTTTCCAACTTTCCAACTTTCCAACTTTCCAACTTTCCAACTTTCCAACTTAATTAAAAATGAATATTTCTTCTTTCCTATTTCTTTTACCTGTTTCAGCTTTTCTTTTTTTTGGTTGTGGAGAAAAATTTGCCGACAAGAAATCTGATAGTTTCCCTGCAGAAACAGTATCTATTGACTCGTCAAAAGTAAAAACTGTTTTGTCCGCTCCAAGAAAAATTGAGGAAAATGGAATTGCTTGCTTTTTTGTCATGAATGATAAAAATGCAGGGACACCTGATCCACAGAAATTAGTGGAATGGATTGAGCCATTTTTGGATTCACTAAACGGAGAAGATATTCTGGGCAATGAAAATCTATTCAATAACGGTGGTGGACCAATGGGTGCACAAATGAATCCGAATGCTGATTTACTATTCACCGCTTTTTTCAAGGGCGATGTGGATACAGCCTCACTTGATTTCAAAATGAATGATTATCCTGTTTTGAAAAAAATGATGGTTGTAAATAAAAAGTCAAAAGACGGAATAACAGTTTGCTGGTTTCTTGTTCCAAAAAATAGATTCACCGTAATGCTTCATCTTCCTTCTGAAAAAGAGAAGGCGGAGATTTGTACAATAAAAAATTTACAAGAAAACACTTGGATAAAAAATTCAGGCACTGTGATGAAAATCTCAGCTGATGCAAAAGTGGATGGAAAACAAACCAGTTTAGTGAATTATTTGTTGGTGAGTTTCACGCAATGAGAAAACGGCTAGTTAATTAATCTTTAGAAATCAGAATTAATCATCGCATCAGAACGACTTTCTTCACTGAAGAAAAATTGCCCGCTGTGATCCTGAAAAAATAAATTCCTGCTGGAAGATTATTTCCGCCATCGTCCTTTCCTTGCCAGATGTATTGGTAATTACCTGTTGCTAAAGTTTCATCCGAAAAAGTTTTTACCGCTACGCCTTGCATATCAAAAACGGCAGCATTGACGGTTGTGTTTTTATCGAGGGAGATATTGAAAACAATTTTTTCTGTGAAAGGATTTGGCGCATCGCTTATGTTTAGCGAATTCATTTCCTGAGAAATTATTCCTGTTGGAGTAGGAGTACAAATGCAATTGCTGCGTGTGTAATCATGCTGAAACATGGTCCATGCTGGTCCAGGACTTTTCCCAATTTTAATTGCATAAGCCCGACCGAAATCTGTTTGTATATTCGGATAATTGGCATAACCGCCAGCAACAAAAACATCAAGCGTGTCATCATTTCTGAAATTGGAAATCACAGGTCCGTGTTCCAATGAATAAGATGAATCGCCATAATCGGTTCGAAGATTTATGTTCCACAAGAGATTTCCTCTGCTTCCATTCAACGCATAGAGTACGCCATTCGATGCGGCAAAAACAACATCAAGCGTGTCGTCATTATTCACATCAGCAAGTGAAGCGCCACGAAAGGAAGATTGATATAGCGGAAGCATGAAATTCCATTTCAATCCACCAAAACGATCGAGTGCATCCACTTCACCATATCCACCAATGAAAACAAGATCGAGATGGTTGTCATTATCAAGATCACCAATTGTAACAGGATCACCAATGTAAGTTAATCCGGGAGTTGGGTATTGCCATGCGACAGAACCATTTTCGCCATTCAGTAAATAAACATTTCCATCATAGGAAGTAATGGCCAATTCAGGTTTTCCATCTTCATCCACATCAGCAAAAGCGGCACCATGATAAATTACATCAGTGGGAATTGGATTTTTCCAAAGCAATGATTGAGTCATACCATCATAAGCGTATACGGCAGTGCTGTCGCCACTTCCTCCATAGGCCCATGTATTTACGATAATGTCGGGATGTGTATCATTGTTTACATCCACCAATGCAGGCGATGCTTCAATTGCAGCGTTGGCATCAACTGTAATTTGCCATTTCAACGTTCCATTCAACGCACGGTAACAATTCAAACGCCCTTCGAAATCACCAACCAAAATCTCCATTTGATTATCACCATCAATATCAGCAATTGAAGGTGGAGAATCTGTTCCTCCAAAAGGAGTTTGCCATTTTATCGCGCCATCAATTCCATTGAAGCAAGTAAGAACAGGATTACAGGATGATGCAAGAATAACTTCAGGTAAACTATCATTGTCGACATCAAAAATTATTGGAGCTGCATCATTGCAACCGTTCATGTTTTTTTTCCAAAGCAAAGTTCCATCTTCGGCATTCAAAACATAAATGCAGCTATCGCCCCAATAGGAACTGAAGGCAATCTCAGGACGACCATCATGATCCAAATCACCGAGCGCGGCATTCCCGAAGGAGGCATCGTGTGTATTGAAATGCCAAAGAATGGATGGTGTTTGAGCGTAACTGAATCGGCCAGTTGCTACAATAAGAATTATTGAAAGAAGGAATTGTTTCATTTCTGATTTTACCTAAATGTAAGAAAATGAAACTAATTCACAGCAATGAACTGGTAATTGGAATGAGATTTTTGGATGCTCAATTACGTGTTCCTTGAAAAAAATTCTTTTTGTGTGAATTTCTGGAATGGCCAATGAAATTATGTTCCTCAATAGTTCCAGAAAATGATTGTGTTGAATTTGTGATTTTCAAAAAGGAGGAAGATGTTGATCTGGGTTTTATGATTTCTTTTAGCTGCTTCTCGTTTTTTATTTTGGTCGTCATGGGGTTGAATTATTTTTCACATCAAAATTATGGCGGCTAGGTTAAGTTGTCTTTAACCTGCAGACAAATAAGTGGTTGAAGTGAGTGGTTTTTCATAAAAACAGGTTTGTTGATTGGTTTAAAGGAATTATGGTAATTTATTTTACCAAAACTTTATTCTGCCATAACCTTCAATGAATAAACTGGAAATACTTTTGTGAAGCTAAGACAAGTGAAAATCCTAGCAGCATTCAATTCTGATTTGCTCAACCACTTGTCGCAAATTATATTTTTGCGACAATGATAAAAAGGGAAAAACTTTTTCTATTTCTAATAATGTTTTTGATTTTCTGCAATCATAAAAGTGATGCGCAAGCAACATTTTCTGCAGGGAACTATTCACAGAATTTTGGAACTTCCTCTGTTCTTACATGGACAGATAATTCAACTTTTCTTGGGTGGTATGCTACGAGTTACCAAATTACAGCTGCTGGAACTGATCCATTTCGTGCAACGATAAATATTACAGCTGCAGTTCCACCAAATGCTGGAGGTTGGGCTGTTTATCAAATCAATGGTGGAACGGACATGAAGTTGGGTACAAGGCCATCTAATAATTCTGGTGGTCCTGACATTCCTGGTGTTAATGGGCAACGTGGAATTGGATTGGGTTTGTGTTTGCGGAATAATTTTGGGCTTCCCATAGTTTCCATTAGTGTCGATTTCGATTGGTATCAATTGTCTCTTGCAGAAAATGGTAATAATCCGAACGTGAATTTTTTGTCTTATTTCGTGAGTTCCTCTAATTTAACTTCAGCGGATCTTCCAAATAATGCTCATACGTATACTAATGTTGTAACAGCAAATTACACCGCTCCCAATAATAGCGCAACGGCTTCTTCAAATCAAATCAGTAGTTACCCGGGAACTGTAAGTGGTCACATTTCTGTTTGTATTCCAGTAAATGTGCCAATCAATAATTATTTAATGTTGCGTTGGTGGGACGCGAACAATGGTAGTAATGATCCTCACATGGCCATTGATAACGTGCATGTGACGGCCAATTCAGATAATGCTTGTACAACTGTTCTTCCAATCAATCTTCTAAATTTCACTGCAACTTCTGCGAATAAAAATTCAGTTGATTTGAATTGGATTACATCGAGTGAAACGAATAACAATTTCTTCACAGTGGAGCGTTCAGTAAACGGTGATCCGTTTCAAGCTATTTCCAATGTGAATGGCAGTGGCACCAGTTCACAACAACATTATTATGAAACTATAGATTACGAGCCGGGAATTGGTGTCAATTATTACCGACTTCGCCAAACTGATTATAATGGTGATACTAAAGTTAGTTCCATTGTTGCTGTTAATTTCCAACAAGTCGAAAAATTCGCTACATGGTTTTATGCTGCAGATGAAGTATTGAATTATCAGGTTAATAGTGAAGAGAATTTTGATTTGCAGATCATGGACATTTCCGGGAGAATCATTTATGATGAGAAAAATATTCCATCGGGTAGTGGAAAAATTGAAACGCGTTCATGGTCGCATGGAGTTTATATTGTGCGTTGTAGCAATAAGTGGAATACTATTTCCAGAAAAATTGTTTTGTAAAGGGTTTACCCAAAGATTTATTAAACTCGGAGAATTGGTTTAAAACAAAATAGAATGAGAAAGGGGCGAGTGAAATTTTATAATGAAAAAAGCGGATTTGGATTTGTTACAGATCTGGAGAATGGTAATGAGTATTATGTTCAGGAAAAATATTTGCTCGAAAAAGTGGCCGAAGCAGATGAAGTAGTTTTTGAAATAAAAATTTTAAAGAGGGGACCTGTCGCTATAAACGTCAGAAAAAAAGAGTCATGAGGAGAAATGAAACAAATAGATAACATCAAGGTAAGTTACACGACATTCTACAGCATTACATTTGTTATGTTGATAGGAGATTTTAAAAATAATATTTCATCTAATTAAAAGTTTCTTTTTTTTCGTTCAGTTTTTTGCTTTTACTTCCCTGGGCTTTGACGAGATGGTCCAGGGGAGTTTTTTAAAAAACCAATATGGTTTGTAAGCTGAAGATTTGAAAAGCTATCTGAAAAGGAAATTAGTTTTTTTTACAAAATAACCCCAAATTCCCAAATGAAAAAGCTTGTACTATTACTCAGAAGTGATCGAATCGAGAAGATTCATGTCATCACCTTGCTAATTACACTTTTCCTTTCGTGTACTTTCACGATCTTTTTGCTGGTGCAAGGAAAAATAGGATGATATATCACAAATCAGCTTGTTAAGTCAATAACATAACCCCAAAATAAACTCCCCGAAACACTAATTATTTACTTTTGAACTATTGAAGTGAATATCCTATAAGTTTCTTTTTCCCAATAGATTCTTTAACCTCTTCAAGTTTTTCAGTAATAATATCTGATGCTCACTTTGTCGGGAAAAAACTTAAACATGCGCACTTTCAATTTATCTCTTAGAAGAATTACAATTTTATCTGTCCTGATTTTCTTCGCAGCAAATTTGTCTGCGCAGATTCCAGCTAAATGTTTTGAAATAGAAAGTATTCTTGTTGACGCATGCGTTCCTGGATCGGGATGCACAAACTCTGCAAGTCCCGCTTGTAATTGCGAAGGAAAAAATGAAATGGTTCGTTTCAGAACCGGACCCAGTGCGATTAACATCACGGGTATTTCAATTACTTGGCCAAATAATACTTATCAAGGTCTTGTTCAGAATGCTCTTACAGCACAATTGACTTCACAACTCAATGCAACCATTATGAGTTGTGGTCATCTCGTGGAACCAGTGGGTGGAATAATTCCTGCAGGAAAAGAGGTATTGTTGATCAGCTCAACAGATATGTGCGTCACTGCAAATTCATTTACAAATCTTACGGATACACTTTATCTTATTTTTCAAAATCCCAATAATTTCCAAGGACATTTTGCCAATACAAATAATACTGCCACGATCACAACTATTCCAACTGGTGCATCTTCAACACGAACATTGATCATGCGATATACGCCATCTGGTTGTAGTGATACTGTTACCTATGATCGCGCATTGCTTGTAAATGTTTTGGGAACTTATGGCGGCTCCTCGGCGCAAAATGATGGAGCCACGGTATTGTTTAGTTGGCCAGGGACACCTATAGCCACCTATGTCAATTATGGATGCCAAGCTCCATTTGTTCCATTAGCGGCTTTTGCAACTGGCGGAGGAAATGTATGCAGCAATGGAACAATAAATCTTTCAGGAACAGCATCAGGAAGTTTTTCTTCTGTGCATTGGTCAGGTGGTACAGGCTTTTTTTCTCCCGCAAATTCTGCCAATACAGTTTACACAGCTGGAGCAGGTGACAATGGAAATACAGTTCTTACTTTTTCTGTTCACGGTGTTTGCAATGATTCTGCGACAACAACAGTTTCTATCAATGTCATTCCTGCTGCTATCGCACAAATTGCAGCAGGTGGACCAACAACATTTTGTACAGGAGGAAATGTAACATTGACAGCAAGCGGAGGAACATCTTATTTATGGAGCAATACAGCAACAACTTCTGCAATTACCGTTAATGCAGCGGGAACTTATACCGTGATGGCAACGAACACATGTGGAAATGATACAGAAGCAATTACTGTGAATGTCTTACCACTTCCTGTTGCACAAATTTCTGCTAGCGGTCCAACTACTTTTTGTGTTGGAGGGAATGTTACACTTTCTGCATCAGGAGGAAATAATTATTTGTGGAATACAAGTGCAAGCACGCCTTCTATTACGGTTACTACTGCAGGAACTTATACGGTAACAGTTAGCACAACTTGTGGAAGTGATACACAAACAATTGCCGTAAACGTTCTCCCTTTACCCAACGCAAGCATAATAGCAAACGGCCCAACATCAATTTGTCAAGGCGATTCAGTTCAACTTATTGCTTCGGGTGGAAACTCTTATTCTTGGAGTTCTGGCCCAACAAGCTCTTCGATATATGTTGGCGCTGCTGGAAATTATATTGTTACTGCAACGAATAGTTGTGGGACAGATTCTGCGCAAATTTCAATAACAATTCAGCCTAATCCCGTTGCTGTAATAAGTGGAAGCGCTTTTATTTGTAATGGCGATAGTGCAACGCTAACAGCATCTGGTGCGAATAATTTTTTGTGGAGTAATGGAGCAACAAGTAATTCCATCATCGTCACCGCGCAAGGAAATTATTTTGTGATTGCAAGTAATGCCTGTGGTGTTGACACTTCCTTTCTAACAGTAAACGTTGATCAGGTGAATGCTGGTTTTTTTGCCAATGTTTATACTGGTATTTCACCACTTCCTGTCAACTTTACGAATAGCAGTTCGTCCAATGTTACAACTTGGCAATGGAATTTCGGAGACAACAGCGCGGGAAGTAACAGCATAAATCCTTCTTATAGTTATAATACTCCGGGAACTTTTGTTGTCATTCTCACCGCAAGTGATGCTGCTGGATGTTCAGACACCGCAATTGCAACCATTGTTGTAAATGATATTCCTTCTTTGGTAACGATTCCAAATGTTTTCACACCAAATGCTGATGGAGTGAATGATAATTTCTTTGTTTCAACAATTGGAATCAGGGAATTTAAATTGCAAATATTTGATCGTTGGGGAGCCTTGCTTTTTGCGAGTGAAAGTCCGTTGATTGGTTGGGACGGACGAACAACATCTGGCAACATTGCAACAGATGGAACATATTATTATGTTTTGAATGCTATTGGATTTGACAATAAAAAATACAATCTCACGGGTTACTTGACACTCTTGAAATAATTTTTTTTTGAATAAAAACACTTTGTCTTTTTCTTAACTACCGCAAGTGATGAAAAAGTATTGGACTTGGAATTTCTGAGAAAGGAAAAATGATGATGATGAAACTATTATCCAAACACAAAGACTCTATGTTGCGGGAAACGATTAACCAGTTTCAGCATGGTATTATTTATGCTTCTACCATTCAAAAGGGATTGTTGCCGAAGGACAGACATTTTGAAGCAGCTTTCTCAGATCATTTTGTTTATTACCAGCCACAACAAATCATCGGTGGTGATTTTTATTGGCTTACTGAAAAGAATGGTGTATACTATTTTGCATTGGCTGATTGCACGGGACATGGAATTGGTGGGGCTATGCTCAGTGTTTTGGGAATAAGTTTGTTGAATTATGTCATCAATAAAAATTTTGATAATCTTGGCGATTATCTTACAGAACTTGACAAGAAGTGGATTGAAACTTTTAATGATGAGAACAAGGATATTGATTTCAATAATGATTGGATGGAAATTACCTTGTGTTCATACAATCCGGCCACGAAAGAATTTCAATATTCCTCAGCAAATGGAGAATTCTATTTCTGTAATCAAAAGAAAATAGAGTTACTGAGAGGTAATAGTTATCCAATTGGTGGCTGGCAAATCGAGAAGAACCGATCTTTCAAGACCATCAAGAGAGAAATCAAGGAAGGTGATCGGATCTATCTTTTTTCTGATGGATTGAAACACCAATACAATGGAATGAACAGGAAAAAGTTCTCACGCAAAAGGATTGGGGAGATAATTTCCAATTCATCGCATATGTCACTTGATGAGCAATGCATTTTTTTTGTAGAAATTTTCAATGACTGGAAACAGAATACAGTTCAAACGGATGATGTCAGTTTTATCGGAATTAATTTTTAGCTAGAACAATTGTTATGAAAATCACGCAGATTCCTTGGATTGAAATTCCAGTCAACGATTTCGATAATGCCGTAGTTTTTTATGGTAAGGTGCTAGGTCTTATTTTTAACCACCAGAGTTTTGAAGGTAGGAGACATGCGATATCAAAGCTTAACGAGCACTTGTCTATTTCACTTGTAGAGAGCAAGGAAATCATTTGCCAAGGACCAGGTCCTGTATTGTTTTTTAAAGTTGAGTCAGATATGGGACTTGTCCTAGAACGTGTTGAAAGTTTTGGTGGTAAAATAATACAACCTAAATCATTGATTAGAAACACAAACAAGGACGGAGCAACAATTATTGCGAAAACAATGATTGACCACAAAAGTGGATATTATGCACTCTTCTGTGATTCAGAAAATCATTTGCTTGCGCTCTATTCCAACAGCTGAAAATGGTTTTGAAAATCAGCCTTTGAAATTATTTGGCACTACCACATTCAATGCAGCAGAGTCAATAGAGGCAATCAATTCTGTTCCCATAAAATCAGGTTCGCCGTCATAATGAATTGCGCCTTCTGACTTTCTCGTAATGGTAATTTTCTTTCCAGTAAAACTTTCTAGAAAGCGAGATGTATCTAGTTTTTTCCCAAACATTTTCCCAGCGATACCAACCATATTCCACCATCGGAATGGAAGTAAAATAGAAAAATGTAAAATTTCATCTGCAACATTTGCCTTTGGGGCAATCCATGCATTGTTTCCATATTGTCCTGCATTAGCGATGGTCATCAGAAATGCAGTCCTTTCAAGTTTCTTTCCGTCAATCTCTATTGAATAATTTTCCGCTTTGTAAGAGCGAAATTCCGACAAGGTCATTTTTCCATATGTCCAAAATCCTCGCGTCTCACTTTCGGCAAATAATTTTCCGATGCGTGCATCAAAGCCAACACCTGCTGTGCAGAAAAATGAACGATTATTTATTCGTCCACGATCAATTTTCTTTACAACGCCTGTTTCCAATAATTTCATCGCAGCTGCTGGCTTCAGTGGTATTCCCAAATGACGAGCAAGTCCATTTCCAGATCCGAAAGGAATAATTCCAAGCGCAACGTCCGTTTCACATAATACTTCCGCCAATTGACTTACTGTTCCATCACCTCCAACTGCAACGGCAATGTCAAATTCACCAGTACTTACATTTTGAAAAATTTCATCACGATCGGAAATATTTTTCCAAAGAATAATTTCACTGTCGTAAGAATAATTGATCAGGCTGCGAATGAGTTTAACACGATCCGTTTTCTTGTCGCTACCGGAATTCGGGTTAATGACAAAAGCAATTCTCTTGCGATTCATATTTGGGAAGTAAGTGAAAATAGGAAGGAGTAATGTTCTTTTTAAACTGGAAGAAGTTCGGAGGTAAGCGGATCTGCCGGAGCATTTGCCTCGAGCACTTCGTTGAAATTTTTGACGAAATGTTTTTCCGCGTATGATTCCCATTGATGAAATGCTTTTGATTGAGATTTGTGATTAGGCAACCAATCCAAAAACTTTCCAATATCAAATTTCAAATCATAAATTCCAACTCCTGCACGCTGAGCATCCAAACCATTACACAATTGTTCGAATTGTCCTTCAACAGGAACCATAAAAACAGGTTTATCAAGATAAAATGCCTCACAGACGGATTCAAAGCCAGCAGTGCTTATCAAACCATTACAACCTGACATGTATTCTAGAAATTTGGTATCACTCAATTTGTGAAAGAAAAGATTTTCATGCACTTCAATGAATTCTTTTTCCGTTTCCATGTCAGTGAACACATGCAAACAGATGCCGGGATTTTTCTTGTGCCAGTTTTCTATATCATCTCGATATCCAGCATTGACAAGGTAGCAGAGATAATAGCCACGCTTATTTACCGACAATGTTTTTATTTCTTGCCGTAGCAGTGGCGGAACAACTTTTAATTTTTCATAACCGGAATATCCCATTGGCGAAAAAGACAAGGCGAGAATCCTTTCTGCTCCTGAAGAAGTTAAGCTTGTGTAGTTTTTTAGAAAAATTCGATCCATAGCATGGCCTTTTGGGAAAACAAAATCAGGATGTTCTCCAAGATATTGGTGGGCGATGCAAACGATGGGTGGTCTTTTGCTTTTGTGAGTTGTTTTTGCATACAACCCGACAATCGGTTCATAGAAGTTGATAATAATTTCAGGATTCCATTCAGCAACTTTTTGTTTTAATAAATTCGCCGATTTAATGTACGTTCCGAATCGAACAAAGTTGCGCCAAACCGTTGCTCCAATATTGATTCCACGATTATTTTTTGTAACGAAATTTGGACTTTGCATTCTCACAACAGGAATCCCTGAAAATTGTTTGTGAAAAAAATCAGGAATAGTTCTCCTTTCACTCGTGCCCACAATTGCACCACAAATTTCAAATCCATTTTTTTCGAGAATTTGCCGCAATGAAATCGCTTGCGTCATGTGCCCACGGCCTTCTCCTTGTACGACAAATAGAACTTTTGATTTCATGTCAGTAATTATTTGTTAGTTCACGAATGTTATCCGTTGACTCTTCCACTTCATATGATAATTGCATCTTCAATTCATTAAGCCATTCTGTGTAATGAATTATTTTCCATTCTCCTTCAAATGTTTCTACTAGGGCTGTTAAGGATTCTACCCAGTCACCACTGTTGAGGTAATGAATATCTCCTATCATTTTATTTGCGGGTGTGTGAATGTGTCCGCAAATCACCCCATCACAGTTTTTCTTTTTCGCAACAGAAGCTAATTGTGTTTCGAAATCTGAAATGAAACTGACGGCGCTTTTGACTTTTGCCTTGATGACTTGTGAAAGCGAATAGTAAGGTTGACCGCGCCTTTCTCTACGTTTGTTGTAATGTTTGTTCAGCCAAAGTAAAAAGGTGTAACTAACATCCCCAAGTTTTGCCAGCCATTTCAATTTGGTGGTGACCATATCGAAAATGTCACCATGCACTACATAATATTTTTTATTTCCTGATTGCAAATAATACTCTAAGCGAATTGAAAAGTTTCCCATTGTAAAGGGAAGAACTTCATCTAGAAAATCATCATGATTGCCACGGATATATATAATTTTTGTTCCTTTTGAAGCACGCTTTAGAACAAGCTTGAAAAATTTGGTGTGTTGCTTTTTCCACTCACCTGATTTTTTCAATTGCCAACCATCAATAATATCTCCATTAAGGATGAGTGTTTCGCACTTGTGATGTTTGAGAAAATGATTTACTTCTTTCGCTTTGGAGGTCGATGTGCCCAGGTGGAGATCTGAAAGAATAATTGTTTTGTATCGTTTTTTGTTCACCTTGTTTTTGTTGAACAAATTTCCCTCTTCTGTGTCAAGGGAAGATGAAGGAGAAATAACGTTTACATTAACATGTTGTGTGATGTAAGTCAATTCAATGTTCACGTTTCTTAATTGCTTTTGATGAAAAGCATTCAAGAATTAGTTGGGCATTAGAAAAAAATGTTTGCCCGATAAAATTAAATGATAGCATGCATTACAAAGGGGGCAAAAAAAATGAAGATTCAATTTGGAATAATCAGATTATCAATTCTAGTTGCCGAGTCCTTGTGCTGGTTTGTAGTTTGGTGAAATCACAGGGACAGGAATGGAAGTCTTCAACCAAAGCTCAATTCGTTTTACCAACAATTCTATTCTAATTGGTTTTCCAATAAATGCATCTGCCTCTAATTCCAATCCAAGATCCTTTGCGGTTGATTCGTTTAATGCGGAAAGAAAAATAATCTTAGTCTGATCGAAAATTGGATTCTTGCGTAAACGAATGCACGTTTCATATCCGTTCATTACCGGCATCAAAACGTCAAGGATAATAAGATTTGGTTTGAATTCCAAAGCCAGATCATAACCTTCTTTTCCATCGGCCGCAGTGATGACAGTGTAGCCTCTTCTGAAAAGATTGTAGGAAACAAATTCCCTAATGTCAGGCTCATCATCAACGATGAGGATTTTTATTTCTTGTTTGTTCATGGTCGGAATCTTTAAGCAAACGTAAAGTTTCAATATGGTCTGAGTATTATGAGGAGGTTAGGATTCTATTTTATTGTTGATTGAAAATAGTACTCATGCCCATTTTGGAATTTGAAGGGTCTGTCTTTTTTCAATAAACAATCAGCATCATAAAATTCAAAAGAGCCGCTCCCTTAATAGGAAGCGGCTCTTTTCTTACAACCAAAGAGAGGGTTTACTCTTTAGATATTTTATCTGTTGATCATTACTTTCATTGTGTTCACAGTTGTTCCTGCTGTAACACGTACGAAGTAAATTCCGTTATCCCAATTGGTAACATCATATGTGAAGATGTTATTTCCACTTGTGAGTGAACGATTTTCATTGATCATCAATTTTCCTGTGCAATCGTAAGCTACAACTTGTACGTCTTTGTCTTGAAGAACATTCATTGCAATATTCAATTCCTCTGTTGCAGGATTTGGATAAAGAATTGTGTTTTCCAATTCAGGTTGAACTTGGTTGATACCTACGTTGATCAGTGATGGTGCGCAAGTTGTATCAGCACAACCGAATGATGTGATGGCTGTTAGACAAACATTGTAAGAACCATTTCCTGAATAAGTATGTGTTGGACTTGTTTGTGATGAAGTACTGAAGTCACCGAAATCCCACATGTAAGTATTTGCACCAGTAGAAGTGTTACTGAAATTTACAGAAGGAATTACTCCAGATGTTGTATAACTCGCAACTGGAAGTGGGTGAACAGTTACAATTACATTTGAAGAAACACCTGTTCCATTGCAAGCATTGCTGTTTGTAACAGTAACGTTGTATGTTCCAGAAGCGCCAACTGTAATTGTTTGTGTTGTTGCAGAATTGCTCCACAAGTAGGTGTCAGAATTAGATGCAGTAAGTGTTACTGTATTTCCTTGACAAAGTGAAGTGTTACCTGTGATTGTGATAGTTGGTGCAGGTGATGAACTTGCAGAAACTGTTATTGCTGAAGAAGCTGCAGACTGACATCCGTTTGCATTCGTAACTTGAACTGAATAGTTACCTGAATTGTAAACAGTGATGCTTTGTGTTGTTGCAGAATTGCTCCACAAATAAGAAGTAGAAGTATTTGCAGTTAAAATTACACTGTCACCAATACAGAAAGTAGTTGATCCACTTGCTGTGATGTTTGCAGTTGGCAATGAATTCACAGTTACAACAGTTGCAACTGAAGTCGCTTGACAACCATTTGCATCTGTAATTGTTACCAAATAATTTCCGGATGTATTTGCAGAAACGGATGGTGTTGTTGCTCCATTGCTCCAGCTATAGGCAGACGCATTATTAGCAGTCAGTGTTACATTTCCACCTTGACAGAAAGTTACTGGGCCACCTGCAGTGATTGTTGAGATTGCGGGTGCATAAGAAGTAACAACAATAGGAGCAGAAGTTGTAGAACATCCTGTTGCATTTGATACGATTACTTTATAAGAACCTGCAACAATTGCATTGTAAGACTGAGTTGTAGCACCATTGATGTTGACATTGTTTAATGTCCATTGGTAAGTATAACCAGAACCAGAATTTGCATTTAAAACTGCAGATCCACCAGTTGCACAAATAACAATTGAACCAGCAGCAGTAATAGTAGCCAATGGAGCAGATGTCAAGGAATAATCTGTATTTACTGGATTGAAATTACACCATCCGTTCATCCAATTGTCATTGGTAGATTGTGTTCCTGCAAAAGCGCCAACATAATTTGTTGGTGTGAAGAATCCATTTGCAGCTGTAACACGACCACTGTTCCAAACTGGATAAGCTGTTGGAGCATTGTAATGTGACAACCATTGTGTTGTGTCAGTATTGAGTGGCAATGCTGGATTGAATGGGAATACGCTTCCGTTACTGAAAGGATTCGAATTTCCATAATGCGCTAGAAAACGTGTGTATTGTGCACCAGGCATAGATGCAAGTGTTTTTGAATTGTAACAAATAACAGAAACACTGGTTGGTGTCGGATCAGGATTGGCCAAGTTGAAAGGGCTGTGCAATGCAATTCCTGTTTGTTCTGTTGCGTAAAGATGATTTTGGTAGGAGGATGTCTGCAAAAAGTTGAATGGACCGGATGCTGGAGCAAAAGGTGTTCCAGTTGTTGTATCTGCTTCAACGCTTGTTGGAGTAAGTGAGCGTGCTGCATTGATTACATATTCAACTTCTTTTCTTGTTGGTGTATTGATGGTTGGAATTCCACAAATGATATCACCACGATATTGCATGATTGAATCTCCTGCTGAACCAAGAATGTCAAGGTTACGTGTAGTTGAACCGAATGAAGAAGAAGATTCATCAAACAGAACACCACAAGGATAACCGACAATAACCGAATTCAAAATACTTGTTCCGTTTCCACGACGAGAGTGAATTCCCGCAACGAATTGTGGATCATAAGCTGTTGATGTTGGACTAACCATTGGACCAACAAGAGTAACGTTTGACCAAACTGGCATTGTGCAACCAGAAGTATCTCCAGCTAATCCTGTTTTTGTACCTGATTGGTAGCTGTCCATTTCCATTCCTTTTGAACCGGATACGTCAGCTGCATAAGGATCGCGAAGACCGAATGCAAATTGTACGTGCCCTCTCCATCCGCAATCTTGGTCGAAATCATCATCCCAACCTCTGTAAGCAACAATATATTTTAGGTTACATGTTCCACCGAACCATTCGAATGAATCATCACCAGAATAGGAAACTTGAATGTGATTCAATACTGTTCCATCTCCAACACTACAAAGTGTAAGACCATTTACTTCATTGTTTGGAGAAAAAGCAACACCACCAAATTCAATTCGGCAATATGAAAATACACCTGAGTTATCGTGTGGAAGATTTCCTCCATACAATGAACGTGGTCCACCTTCAACCTGTTGTTGTCCAGCAAGCCAATTTGTTGCTGCTCTTCCACAAATAATTACTCCACCCCAATCGCCATAGGTACGATTTCCCATTGGCTGATTTGAGGTAAATACGATTGGTTGAGCTACTGTTCCTTGAGCAATGATTGTAGCTCCGCGCTCAATGATAAGTGTTCCTTTTGTATTCTTATCACCTTTAATAATTGTTCCTGGATCGATAGTCAAGGTATGTCCTGCTGTTACATAAACATAACCGAACAAAAGATACTGATTGCATGCTGTCCAATGTGTATTTGTAAAAATACTGTCCTGAACATTTATGACGTTTTGTGCCGTCAAGGTATTTCCTGAAACGCCAGCTATTAGCATTGACAGGAAAATTCCAATTTTGAGTAATGGTTTTCTTTTCATTTTGTTTTTTTGATTTTCAGTTTTGTTTTTCTTTTTGCGGTTGTGTGTAAATTTTGCTTCTATTAATTCAGGACAAATGTATCTGTGCATTATTACCCGCATTTTGCCGCATCATTAACCTATTGAGGGATTAATGCGTTTGCAGTGTTAAGTTGAAGCCGCGTTTGTAAAGAAAATATTTCCGTGTCGTTACGCTGAGGTAACACGTGTTTTGTTTCGAAATCTGATTTTTGAAATCGAAAAACGAGTTTTTATTTTCCGGAAAGATTCATTCGAATTCCAAAAGTGAAATAGGATCCACGTTTGTATGACATGATTTCTTTATCATTGCCATTTTTTTCAAATTTCCCATTACGATTCGTGTCTTGAACAAGTCGAACGGGTTTATTCAGGATGTCTTGAATTCCAAAAGTCACTGAAAATGATTTCCAAATTTTTTGTGAAACCGTAAAATCCAAAGATGGTTTAGGAAGCTCACCGATATTCGCATAATCCAATGTTCCAACAAGAAAAAGTCGCGGACCAAAAACATTATAAAGGAGATTGGCCTGTAATCCAATGGAATCATTTTGATAATAAAGGCCACCATTCACAACATACGGCGATTGCCCCTGCAATGGATTTGATGTTGCCTGATTGATTACTTGAGAAATTTGCAATTTGCTTTTTATCAATGAAAAATTTGCAACAATGCTGAAGTCTCCGAAAATACTGGTGTTCAACAAAGAATCAATTCCAGAAAGATTTTTTCGCATGTCAAATTCAATCCCTTCAACAGTTGCCTTGTCGCCATTGGTAAATGAAAATGCACGACTGTCAGTTCCACCAGATGGAAGAATGATTTGCTGAATTGGATTAATGAATGATTTGTAAAAAACACCAACCTGAATGAGGTCCGCAAAACCTGGGTAATATTCAAAACGACAATCGTAATTGTCAACTTGTGCAACTTTGAGAATTTGCCCGTGCTCCGCAATAACTGATGGATATAGTGAACCATATGTTCCCGCATTAAAATCAAAGTCATAAAAATAAAATGGCGACCACTCACGAAATTCTGGACGATTGACAGTTTTTCCATATGCCAAACGCAGTAATGATTTATCAGTGAAATTATAAGTTGCATTCACGGATGGCAACAAAAAACGTGTGTTTACCATCGGACTTATACTATCAATATTTACAAAACTCTGTAGTGCTTGTTGATTGTATTCATAACGTGCACCACCTATGACTTCAATTTTTTTTCCAATTGGAAGATCAGCAGAAATATATCCGGCCATCTGCGTGTTTTGCGCTTGGTATTTATCTGAAGCGCTGGTAATTTCATCCATTTTGAATCCGCCGGGAATTCCAACATGCTGGTCAGCGAAAATCTGGTCAAGTGGCAAACGTTTTAAATCAAATGCCAATGCTCCTGGATTGATGGTGTAACCCAACACACGTGCAATGAATTGTCTTGATTTATATTCTGCATAAGTTCCAATATTCAAAATGAAATGATATCGTTTATCAATTGAATCTTTTTTCCCGATGTAAATTGTTTGCCTAAAATTCTGGTTGAATGAAAACATTCTTTCGTTTTGCCATGCGTAAAATCTTCCGCCGCCATTTACTGGATCAACAACATTTGCAATGGCAGCAGAATACATCGAGTCTGGAGCGGTACGTGCTTTCGTATATTTTATTCTGCGCAAATCTGGAGCGTTTCTTTCTGTGTAAGCATATCCAGCAGACCAATTGTATTCTGTATTTCCTGTTTTAGATTTGTGATCGCCGCATAGTTGTGAAGAATAAATTAATCTGCTTTCGTATCCTTCCACAAATGCTTTTTCATTCGGACCATTCTCAAAATTACTGACGCGTTGTGTTACCCATTCTCGTCCCTGCTGATTAATCAAATTTTTAAATTCTAGTTTATTGTTCCCGAAAAGCATGGAGAAGTTTTCAATTGCATTTGTCCTTATTGTGTGTGTGCTTTGCGCATCTGAATAATCCTGCATTTGAACGAGCGAATCCCAATCCTGACGATGAACAGTGTAGGATGAAAATGTATTGGAATAACTTACTCCGAATGTATTGCCAAGCAGCATTCCTTTTTTCAAGTGAAAAGGCTGTGCATACATAATGCTGAAACGTTGATCAGGCATTGCTGATTTATTATTTATTCCCCAATCATTCTGAAATGCCTTGGTTTGAGCATTGTTTTGAGCATCACTGTGATTGAAATATTCTGGGGCACTTGCAGGCATTGAACGAAAACCATTATCAAATCCCCACTTGTCTGTTGAACTTCCTTGCGTTGAGGCAAATGGTTTGAATGTTGTTCCTGAACGATCGGATGTTAAATAAGAAACAGCAATCATTCTTTTGTCTGGAAATGCTTTGGTGTAAATTTTCACCATTCCTCCAGCGAAATCTGCAGGCAATTCAGGTGAAGGAGTTTTGAAAATCAAAATTCTGTCGAGCATTCCAGTTGGAATCATCTCGAATGAAAAAGCGCGTTTATCTGTTTCCATACTAGGAGCTCCTGCATCATTCAACCAAACGGAATTGTAGCGCTCATTCAATCCGCGAACCATAATGAAACGATTGTCAATGATGGTTACGCCGGGTATACGTTTTACAACCGCGCCTGCATCAGCATCCTGCGATTTTTGTGCTTGCGCGCCTGATACACCACTCACAACAGCTTTTGCCTCGTGAATTTCATTGACAACACTTGCTTCTGTATTAGTTCTGCGAACATCTTTAATTACTACTTCCGAACCTTCGAAAACAGATGGTTCCATCACAACATTCACCACGCTATTTTTTGTTCCCTCTTTAATTTCGATTCCTTCAATAAATTGTGTTTTATAATTGATCATTGAAAAACGTAAACGATAAGTTCCTGGTGTAATGTTTTTCACTTCGTATTTTCCATCGAAATCGGTTACGGCACCTTTCGCAGTTCCTTCAAGAAATACAATTACTCCACCTAATAATTCACTTGTCTTCTGATCGGAAACGGTTCCGCTAATAGTTACAGTTTGCGGTGCAACTTGTGCAAAAGAAGAATTAGACAGAAAAGTTAGGATTGAAAAAAGAAATAGTATGTAAAAAGTTTTCATTGACAGGGCGGATTTCTTGTAATAGGCTTTTTTAAAAGTATTTCTTCTGAAATGTTTATTGAAAACGAATATTGAAAAAATGATGTTTGGGTTTTTTAATTTGCAGGTGCTCCTGAGATAATCCAGGAATGAATTTTTGAAATTTCGCAATCTGTAAGTTTTCCCGCAGGAGGCATGGGTTGAATGAGTCCGACTTGTTTGATTGAATGATAAAATTTCGAACCGTAAATACTATCTCCGCGATAAGTATATGTGAGATAATTTTTAAGAGAACTCCAATCTTCCAAATCAAGTGCGCCAGTTGTTGTTGCGTAGTAGGTAGAATGGCAATTATAACAGTTGCCCAACAAAATTGGTTTTACAGTTGTTGAATAGGAAACGTTCAAAGTGTCGCATTCATTTGTGGAATGATGTGGAATGTTTACGGGTTGATGTTTACAGGAAAATAAACAGAGACCTAGAATTAGAAAAGTAAAATAAAATGATTTCATGTGTGTTGAAATTATTCCAAAAAATTTCTTTAGAACAACGCAAATTTCAAACATAAAAGAAGTGAAAGTGTTACGAATAGGTTAAGGAAAGTGTTTGTTTGTAAAATTCAGGTTGTAAGCATTTTGAAAAGTTTAGTTGAAATTGTACGGTTGGAGAGTTTTGGTATAAAGAATACCTTATAAAATGGGTAATCATGGCATGTTGCAGGCTGTTAGGCAAGTAACGATTCTGATTTATAATTTTACGCTTTTACGCATTGTATTACCCTACATTCAAGAATCAGCGAATAATACTGGTGACCTTAAATTAATCTTGTGTTAACATGTAAGGTGTGAGGACTATATTACCTTTGCTAAGTCTTCAAGCCCACATTATGACAACATTTTCACACAAAATTTTAATTGTAGATGATGAACTCGATATTCTTGAGTTCCTCAGTTACAATCTGAAAAAAGAAGGATATCAGGTTTTCACTGCGGCAAGTGGCGATGAAGGGATTAGAATTGCAAAAAAGGAATTGCCTCATCTGGTTTTGCTTGATGTGATGATGCCTGGCTTGGATGGAATTGAGGTTTGCAGAGAATTGCGAACATCGCCGGGCATGGATGACGTTATCATTGCATTTCTTACTGCACGCAGTGAAGATTATTCTCACATAGCAGGATTTGATGCAGGTGCTGATGATTATATTAATAAACCAATCAAGCCTCGCGTTCTCATTTCAAGAATTAAAGCACTTCTTCGCAGAAATCAAACGGGGAAAGACAATGCATCTCTCGACATGGGCGGTTTGCGAATTGATCGCGAAAGTTATCTCGTAATTAAGGATGGTGTTGAACTTAGTTTACCGCGAAAGGAATTTGAATTACTTTCATTGCTTGCCTCTAAACCAGGAAAAGTTTTCGCACGTGAAGAAATTTTGAATAGAGTTTGGGGAGAAGAAGTTGTTGTGGGTGATCGCACCATTGACGTGCACATCCGAAAACTCCGTGAAAAAATTGGAGAAGATTTTATCAAAACAGTTAAGGGAGTCGGTTATAAATTTGAATTCTAGTAAGGGGATATTGCACAAGCGACACCTTAACAGAGAATACTAGAACATTTTTAGTAATTACTTTCTTTCCCTTTCCCATTTTTGCCCTTCGAAACATGTCCCTTTCTTCCTTAACTTCGCAGTGGATTTTTCTCAATAAATGAATCAACTTTCCATTCGCAGGCTTGCTCTCAATGCTTCACTGATTATCGGGGCTCTTGTTACTGCAATTACAATTACAATTGGAATTATTTTAAAATCACCAGATCGATGGTTGATTGCATTTGCCGCAGGGCTTGCCGCAGCTATTCTTAATTGGTTTATTTTTCAATATTACATTCGAAATTTTATCCAAAATAGAATACGAACATTATACAAAACTATTTATAACATTAAGGATAATCCTTCCGGTGAATTGCTGGAAAGTGACGACCTGATGTTACAAATGGAAAGGGAAGTGACTGATTGGATGAAAAACAGATCAACTGAAATTGAAGATCTGAAAAAACTGGAGCATTATAGGCGTGAATTTCTTGGAAATGTTTCTCACGAATTAAAAACTCCGATTTTTAATATTCAAGGTTACATCACAACTTTGCTAGATGGAGGTTTGGAAGACGAAACGATAAATAGAAATTATTTACAACGTGCGGAAAAAAGTGTTGAGCGGATGATTAGTATTGTTGAGGATCTTGAATCCATTTCCCGTTTGGAATCGGGCGAGATGGTGCTTGAAAAGGAAAATTTCGACATTGTTGAGCTAATGAATGACATGATGTATGGGCAAGAGATGAAAGCGAGTGAACGGAAAATAAATTTGCATTTCAAGGAAAATTATAAGCCGATGCGTGTGAATGCCGATAAGGATCGGATTCGTCAAGTGGCTACAAATCTCATAGTGAATTCACTAAAATATGGCAAGGATGGAGGGGAAACTGAAATCCGTTTCTATGATATGGATGATAATATCCTTGTAGAAATTTCAGATAATGGAATTGGAATTGCTAAAGAACATTTGTCACGTTTATTCGAACGTTTTTATCGTGTTGATAAAGGGCGTTCACGCGACCAAGGTGGCACAGGACTTGGACTAGCAATTGTAAAACATATTTTGGAAGCTCACGGCCAAGCAATCAATGTGCGTAGTTCGGAAGGTGTGGGTTCAACGTTTTCATTTACATTGCCAAAAGCGAAATAATGTTTTATTAATTATTAGCGCAAAATTCCCGCCACTCTTTTTTCCAAAGCTTTCTCATCCGGATAAACACCGAATAAATTGATGTTGTGATAAGCATTGATCGCTTCTCGCAGACTAAAATCTTTCTGCGAAATATTCACAACATTATTTTGTGCTGCATGATAGGCTGCGAGATATTCCTGTTCGGTTTGTCCTGGAGTTGGAACAACAATTGGAGAAACATTCAATGCGGAAAGGTCACATAATGTTGAATAGCCAGGGCGACAAAGAACAAAATGCGAACTGAGAATTTCTTCTTGTAATTCATTTCCCGAAAGATGATTCATCATTGTGACGTGAGGGTAGGGATGCGAAATGTTTTTGTCACCATCAGTAACTCCACGGAGAATTAAAGTTTCTTCCGCATGTTTCGATAATTCTTCTAAAATTATTTTTTCAAAATGAGAACGCTGTGGTTCTGGCCCGCTTAGTAAAACAACTAACCACCATTTTCTCGGACGAGAATTCAGCATGTCAGCAGGCTGAAACCGTGTTAAGGGACCAACATATCTGAATGGAGTTTCAGTAATTGCATCATGCCCCAGTTCTCCCGAGAGATTTATTTTTCCTTCTAAATCGGGCACCCAAATTACATCAAACTGTTCGTAATATTTTTTATGCAATCGATTCACGAACTTTTGTGCGAAGGGTGTTTTTATGTTCAACTGATGCGTGATGTAAACATTGAATGTTTTATCTGTACGGCAAGCAAATCGATTGTCGGAAATGATGATGTCAATATTATTTTCTTTTACAAGAATTTCAATCGCTTTTTTTTCTTCCTTGATTTTTTTTCTAATTTTCCACGCATTGAAAAGAAAATGCAATGCAAGGCTTCCGTCTTTTGGATAGGTGATGCCGTATCCTGGAAAACGCAGGATTGGCAATTCTGGAAATTCTTTTTCAAGAAAAGCAAAAGGCCTTCCATCAGCGGCAAGTATTACATCAGCACCTTGTTGCAATAATTCTCTGATAATAGGGACGCATCGTGTAGCATGACCAAGCCCCCAATCGAGTGGCGCCACAAGTACACGTTTTTTGCCAAGTAATTTCATTGGTGTAAAGATCGGGAAAAGTCAACGAATTATGAGGCTTGTCAGAATCTTGATGAAGGGCCACTAAGGACTAAAGCTCGAAGGATTTCAGTTGATACTAAAATGTGTTTATTTGCTGCTGACAACCTTCGTGTCTTCATGACTTGGTGGCAAAAAACCACATCGTACATCGTAAATCGTAATTACATTTGTTGCATGAAACAAAATAAGCTCCAACGATTCGCCGAGATGAAGGAAATGCCCAATGTAGTGCAGTTCGGCTTTCGCGATGTGGAAAATATTGGTTTGCATCCTTTGCGCGGAAAATGGAAAAAAGAATTTTTCAAGAATGAAAATCCAATTGTATTGGAATTGGGTTGTGGAAAGGGAGAATACACTGTTGGGATGGCTGAACAATTTCCAAACAAGAATTTCATTGGTATTGATATCAAAGGGGCAAGAATGCATCGGGGTGCGAAAATTGCAATTACAAAAGGATTAAACAATGCAGCATTTCTACGTACACGAATTGATTTTATCAATGCGATTTTTGATGAAGGTGAAGTAGATGAAATCTGGCTGACATTTTCTGATCCACAAAAAGAGAAACCGCGTAAGCGATTATCGTCTCCGCTATTTCTTGTACGTTATGCGCATTTGCTTGGGAAAGATGGAATCATTCATCTGAAAACGGACAGTGTGTTGCTGCATGAATATACCTTGGAAATAATTGCGGAAGAAAAGCACACCATTCTTGAATGTAGTAATGATATTTATGGTGATGGAAAACCGCACGATGCAATCCTGACAAATATTCAAACGGCTTACGAAAAAAGATTTCTTGGAGAAGGAATGAACATCACCTATGTATCGTTCCGCCTAAAAGAGGGATATGGGGTGGACGCGAAAATATTTCCACTTACAGAAATTCTTTGATTACGAATTTGCAAGAATGGAAAAAGGCTTTCTTTTGGTAAAGAAAGCCTTTTAAAATATTGTGCAATTGTAAATTATTGCGCGTCTGAATAAATTCTTTCCCCACTCAAAATTCCTTTTTCGTCCCACATTAGCCATTTCCCTGATTTTTGTCCGCTTATATAATGCATTTCCATGCGTTTACTTCCTTGTTCATCCCAAACAATCCACATTCCATCTTTCACTCCAACTTTATAATTTGCTTCGCCAGTTTTAATTCCTTTCTCACTCCATTTTTCCCACAAGCCATCACGCAATCCAGCAAGATAAATTCCTGATTCCATTTTCGATCCATTTTCATAATAGTAAATCGCGAATCCTTCAACTTTGCCTTGTGTGATGTTGATCTCGGATTTCATTATTCCGCTTTCAAAAAACTCAGTGTATTTTCCCGTGAACCCTTGTCCGTTTGCATCAGCGTAGTAACCATTTTGAATGGAAGCGACTTGGGCATTCAACGTTGTAGTTGAAAGTATGGCGAGGGAAAGGAATAGTGCGATACGTTTCATGATCTTTGTTTTTAAATTGTGAGTAATACAATTACTAAAACAAATTTATCATATTGGTTTTCCATGCGATAACGATTGAGTAACCTAAACTTTACATTAGAGTTAAGTCGCTGTAAATCAACGTAATTCATTGACAATACGGGCAAAACTTAATTTAGTGTAAGGTTAAATTATTGCTGATTCATTTCCACCGTAAGCGTGGAGCAATGATCGCAATTGTCGGTCACCAATTGACTTGAAGAATAGGTGATGTAATTAAAATCCAATTGATAATTTCCGCGAGGAAGTTCTGGTAGAAAAAAGTTCCCATCGAAATCTGTGTAGACCACAATGTTTGTCCCTTTCACACGCACTTCCACACCAGCAAGGCTTTCATGATTTTTTTTATCGCAAACCGTTCCATTCACAAACATGATGTCTGTTTTTGGTGTTGCAGCGAAAATGTTGCCAACAAAAAGAAAGATGAATAGAATTGAAATAGCGTTTTTCATAAGGAATACTTCCTTACAAATTTAGCTTTGACTTGCACTGAAAATCATTCTTTGGTT
Organism: uncultured Flavobacteriales bacterium; assembly: GCA_903873905.1. Classification (GTDB taxonomy): domain Bacteria; phylum Bacteroidota; class Bacteroidia; order Palsa-965; family Palsa-965. The sequence goes on along the minus strand of CAIQQJ010000131.1, from coordinate 122,890 downwards.
TTATGAAAACATGAAGGATTTGTAAATTACCAACACGATTCATGTTAAGTAAATATTAACTGAATCAATTTGAATCTTATTTTGCAGGAATTAATATTGATTTTCCTGTAAATAGAATTCCATTTCCCTCTGCATTTATGAAGTAAATCCCTGGACTTGGATTTTCAAATTGAATTTGATGTTCTCCTGTTTCAATTGATTTTATTTCCCTACCCATCGCATCAAAGAGATGAAGGCTGAACGGACCTTTTGTTTGTTCAGGAAATTGAATGGAAAAATATCCAGAAGAAAAATCCTGTACCACTTTTATTTCCGTCAAAATATTTTCAACAATTCCAACTGTCGCCAAATTAATAGTCTGGCAACTGGTGTCGGAATGACAAGCATTTGAAACTGCAAGACAAACATTATAAGTGGTGACATTCGGAAAATTCAAAATTTGATTTGCAGTTCCTTGAACAAAACCATTTCCTGTTCCATTATCCCAATACCAACTTGTTGCACTTGCATCTGAATTGATGAGGTTAAGTGAAGTGGAAGTGAGTTGAGAAAAAATATAGTTTGCATTCGGATAATAAATTTCCGTATTCCACAATTGCATGGAATCTAAAACTGTACTTCCCGCAATGGTTTGTAAAAGTATTGCATCATTGACAGGAAGTCCTGCATAATAATTTAAGCCAAGTGGACTTCTTCTGTAAATCGTCGCATAAAAAACACAAGCCGTCAAATAAGAGCCATACAAACTCGGATGACTTTCATCGGAAATATATAAATCGAACGTGGGATTTGTAGCGATTACATTTTTCCATGCTTCACCAACCGGAGCAACAATTGCATGATTGTCAATTCCCATTTGCAAGTAGCGGTTTTTCAATTGTTGTTGCATTCCTAAAAAGGTGCAAACAGGAGGGTAGGCCACACAATTTGAAGCGTCACCATTTTTCCTTCCCCATGTCATGAAATAAATAGTTTGTGTGCAAGAATCATTTGCCTGAATCATATTATCCAGTTGTGCTGCATAGGGAAGAACATTTGCAACAACATAAGGCGTATCCAAACTTGGCTCTTGACTTTGTCCTTGAAGAATTATATAATTCCATTGACGAGAATTTATTTTCGCAATCGAAGTGCCATCTTGTGTGTGATTTTGAAAAGTGTAACCTCCGGGTGTATTAGAATCATAGGCAATGCTGTCATGGCTTGCCAAACTCAATTGGTAAAGCAAATCGGGCATGTTGTTGGTGTAGGTATAACTGTTTCCCAGAAAAAGGACTTTCGTTTGTTGCGCGAAAATATGATGGGAGCAAAGGAGCAATAGAAGAAAATATTTTTTCATGGAAAAGAAATTTATTATTCCAAATTTATACTCGCTTTTAAAAAAAGATTTGGTGATAAGGATGATCTGTTGTCCTATTACGATTTAACCTTGTAAAGCATCAATGGCAATCCAGGCCATCAATCCCATTCCTGTTTCAAGTGCTTTTTCGTCAATGTCAAAATTGGAAGTGTGAACACCTTCGGAATTTTTCCCATCGGTAGAGGCTGTTCCTAAACGAAAAAAGCAGGCTGGCAATTTTTGTGAGAAAAAAGCGAAATCTTCAGCTGTCATTCTTTTTTCTAATTCTACAACATTTTCTTTTCCCAAATAATTTTCAGCCGCAATTTTTGCTTTATCGGTTACAGTAGGATCGTTAACCAAAAACGGATAACCATTTTCAACTCTGAATTCACAATCGCCACCCATATCTCTTGCAATTGCGATGGCTGTTTTTTTCATGTACTCATGTGCAGCGGAACGCCACTCTTCATTCATGGTGCGGAATGTTCCTTCCACCAAAACTTTATCTGGGATGACATTTGTTGCGCCCATACCGTCAATCTTTCCAAATGCCAAAACTGTGGGATTTTCTTTTGCGCTTCGGAGTTTGGTGTTTTCATCCATGAAAAATTGATGAAGGGCTGCAATGATGGTGGATGCAATCAAAACAGGATTTACATAATCTGCTGGCATGGCAGCGTGTCCGCCTTTTCCGATAATGGTCATGTATAATTCATCGGTAGATGCCATGTACATACCACTTCTGAAGCCAACTTTTCCCGCTGGAAGTGAAGGAAAAACATGTTGTGCGAAAATGCAACTTGGTTTTGGATTTTCCAATACACCCGCTTTAATCATGAGTGAAGCGCCACCAGGAGCTTTTTCTTCTCCAGGTTGAAAAATAAGTTTTACTGTGCCTTCAAAATTTCCACTAAATTGTTTTAGAAGGTGAGCAACACCCAACAGCGAGGAGGCATGCACATCATGTCCGCATGCATGCATGATTCCTTCATTGACGGATTTATAGGGAACATTATTTTTTTCAGAAATTGGTAATGCATCCAAATCTGCACGCAACGCTATGGTTTTTAATTTTGGATTTTTTCCTTCCACTATTGCAACAATTCCGGTGTCACACATTCTTTCGAATGGAATTCCCAATGCTTCCAATTCATCCGCAACAAATGCTGCTGTGTTGAATTCCTTAAATGAAAGTTCGGGATGCTTATGCAAATGTCTGCGGATGGTAATGACACGCGGTAGTAATTCGCGTGCAGCATTTTGAATTGCAGTTTTTAAAACGATTACTTCTTCCATACTGATTTTAAAAATCCAGACTAAATGAAAGATAAGTTGCGCGTGGAAGCACGACTCTGTTTTCAACTCCCCATGCCCAGTCAATTCTTACAAAATATCCCCACAATCGTGTACGAACTCCAATTCCGTATCCACCAATAATTGGATCTGTATGGTTTTTAAGAATGACCATAATCGGATTTCCTGTTGCACTGATGACTGTGGTGTTTAAAGAATTCTCTGGGCCATAAGGGTTTTTTCCAGTCCATGCTGATCCAATATCGCCGAAACCGATCAACTGAAAATTATTGATGAAGTCAGAACGTAAGGGGCGATTAAACAAATAACGGAAAACAGGAATGCGCAATTCGCTGTTGATGACTGCGAATGTATTTCCATTGCGTGCATTTTGCCAGAAGCCACGCATCGGTGTTACAAGCGTTTGATACGTGTAGTTCTGATTATCTGCGACATGAACACTTTGATCAAATTTTGGAGCTAACCAATTGTCAACTCCTCCCATGTAATAAACCAATTTTTCATGTCCAAATGAAGTTGCCGCAGCAATTCGATTGCACCAAACTATTTCACGACTTACACGCAAGTAATAACGCCAATCAAAACCAACAGCGTAAAGATCATTTTTCAATTTGTGGTTGGATGAAATCTTTGCAGTAAACAAGCTGTCGATTCCTTGAAATGTTTCCATGTAAACTTTGAAACGCATTCCATTATACAAATTCAATCCGCGCTTGATTGTATTGTCGAAAACGAGTTCAACTTTCGCGTTGGAAGAATTGGTGTAATTATTTTTTGCTAACATGTTCGGATAATTATCCGCAAGAAAAATTCGCTGGTCATTACGATATCCAAAAGTTGCACGTGCACTTAACACTTCGTTGAACGGAAATTTCAACCCATATCTCGCTTCGTGTGTATAGATTTTACTTCTTGTTCCAGAACCACTCACATTCAAAAATGCTTGACGATGCAACATCAGTGATTTGTCCCAACGTCGTGTGCGATCTTCATAATACATGACGTATTCATTGCTTTTCAAATCACTCGATAAACGAACGCCTGTTACAATTTTATGGTCCTCCAACAAATCTGTCATTCCAATTTTCAATAATCCTGTAAAACCAGGGTTGAGATAAATCGGTGAATCACCACCAGTGAATCTTTGATAACCGGCATTCAGAAAACTATTGTCGAGTTGACTGACAACATATTCTGTGCTGAATTGAACTTTGTAATTTCTAGCAATAGGAAGGATGAATTCGTCAATGGGTTGCTTCGCAATGGTATCTCCTCTTGTAGTATCGGATTGGTTATTTGCAGAGGACGGAGGCGGATTGTTTTTTGAATTATTTTTTGAATCGTCGAACTGATAATTGTTGATGTCAACTTTTGAACTATCCTTTTTTTGTTGGTCACGCTGCGACGGCGATTCATAAACTTTTACCGTTTGCATTGGCTTTCCATTGGGAACTGGTGGATTTTCTTTCTTCTGTTTTTGTTCCAACTCCAATTCTTCATCCACTTTCGCCAATTCAATCATGCGCTCACGATGGGATGTGTTTTTTAATTTAACAGAACCGAGAGATTCAAATGGTGCAAGTGCTTCTGTATAAATCCAATATTTTCCGTCATGAAAAATCACTTCTGTTAACTTGTTTGCTCCCGGAGAAATGTCCTGTTCAATGATTCCGTATTTGTAATTTGTAACTGGAATACTTCGTGCAAGATATTTGTAATGCGCAGCGGTATCGATATAAGAAATGGTGCTGTCGAAATATCCAACGTACCGATTGTAAATTCCATTTTGATCGGATAGATATGAAAAACGTGCAGTGTCCCAAGGTTGTGCCTGTAATTCATTTATGTCAGGAGTGTTTGTAATGCGGCGTAATACTTGCGAACGTGTTTCCCAATTGTAAACGAAAAGATCAAATGAGGTAACCAATTTTGAATCTGGATTCACATTAACATTCAAGGTGTCATTTGTTCTGTTGGAACTGAAGATGATGCTTTTCCCATTCTCAACAAAGCGTGGATTTAAGTCATCACAAACGTCATGTGTAATTGGAATTGCAGAACCTCCGCCAATATTATATAGGTAAATGTCAGTTTGTCCATTCTGAACTGCAGACATGACAAATGATTTTCCATCTGGAGAATAAGAAAAATCTAGAATTTTTATGAAATTGTAAATTGGTCTTACTACTTTTTCTCCACCATCAATTGTATAAATGACAAGCCATGTGTCTCCTTTCTTTTCATAGATGTAAGAAAGAATTTGTCCATTCGGATGCCAAGCAATGATCGGATAAGAATAGTCATTGATACGATCGAGTTTTTGGCCCATCTTGAATAACTTTTTCTTTTTCCCCGTTTGCAAATCTTCAAGCCATAATCTTACCTGTCCCATTTCATTGGTAACGTAAGTCATGTAATGTCCGTCGGGACTTATTTTTGCATCGCTATATATTTTTGAAGAGCGAGGTTTGGGAATGAAAGGTTTAGTTTCAGGAAGCGTGCGTGTGGTGTCATTGAATGAATATTTTTCAGAATAATAATTCATCCAGTCCATCGTAAGCACATGCATATTAACACCGAGCACGAACAAGAATGAACTTTCTACGTTTCGACTCACTTTTGTCATGTAAAGAATATTCGGAATGACAGCAGGAGAATATTTTTCAGCGATATAATACCAAATGGATTGTCCAGCGTAAAGTGCTTCCTGCCCAGTGAGGTGATTGAATTTATTATAACGCCCACTCATAATTCCATCGCGCACACGATTGTCTGTTTCGCTGTCCCAACCTTTCGCTACATATGAAATCAATCCTTTGGTGTACCATTCAGGCAAATTGAGCAAGGTGGAATTTTTTACCATGTCACGCATATTGCCACCATACATCATTTGGTTCACGAGCACTTCAGCAATTCCAGCGCGAATTTGTTCTTCTAATTTTACGTGATCGTTTTCATAATAAAGAAAAACTTTTCTTCCAACGATTCGTGTAATGCCACCCACATTTGTTCCATCTTCAGAATTCAAACCAACATTACTCTGTTTGAAATCTTCTTGCTTGTTGTAAACAATAAATTGAATGCGATCATCAACCGTGTAATCAAAAAATTTCTCAATATCGGCGATGTGACGTTTTGCTGCGCGTGCAACATAAATCGCCAATTCCTTTCCTCCCGTATTATAATAAACTTCGTATTTCGGGAATTTGTAAAAGTTCCATTTGAAATCCTGGTATTGCACACGATTTTGTCCGAAATCCGTTTGTGATCCATTGTAAAATTGACCAAAGGAAAAATAGGGGAAAAGAATAATTGCGCACAAGACCAAAATCCGTCGGGCAGAGGAAGAAAAATAAATTGAATTCGAATACTTTTCCATAAGCAGATTTTTCATCGGACAAAGAAAAGTTGGAGGAGGATGTCTTTGCTTTTCCGAGGAATACGACCTTTAAAAGCCGAGCTATAAAGTTAGGGAAAAGGATTTACATCTATCACCGTCATAATAATGAGCAATGCACGATTTATGATGAGTTAATTGTTAGATTTTGCCAAAAATGTTAATTATGACGGGAAAATAGAATTTCCATGATGTATTTTTGCAAAATGGTTACTATAAAAGTTTTTCCTTTCAATCCTTTTTACGAGAACACCTACCTGCTTTCCGACGAAACAGGTGAATGTATAATTATTGATCCTGGTTGTCATAACTCCGAGGAAGAGGAAGAATTGAAATCTTACATTGCAAAAAACAATTTGCGTCCAGTTAAATTATTGAATACGCATTGTCATCTTGACCATGTTTTCGGAAATCCATTCGTTGCAGAAACATGGAAATTGCAACTTGAAATTCATCCTGATGAAATGGGAACACTCGAATCATTCCCAATGGTTTGTCAGGTGTATGGGTTCAACGGCAAAATTCAGCCAAAACCGATTTTGACTTTGGAGGAAGGACAGCAAGTAAAATTTGGAAATACATCACTTGATATTTTATTTACACCAGGCCATTCACCTGGAAGTGTTTGTTTTTATTCTGTAAAAGAAAAATTTGCAATTTGTGGTGATGTTTTATTTCAAGGCAGTATTGGCAGAACTGATTTGCCTGGTGGTGATCACGAAACGCTATTAAAAAGTATTCGCGAGAAATTATTTCCCCTTCCCGATGATGTGAAAATTTATTCCGGTCATGGAAACTTCACTAAAATTGGAATTGAGAAAAAGACGAATCCTTTTGTGGGTGAGAATAATTAATTATCTGTCTACGCGCAATTCCTTCGGCATTAATTGTCCTGATTAATCTTTCCTGATTCTTTCCACTTATCGGAGTATTGTTACCACCTATTGGTTTTTTTGTGAATTGACGGAATGATCGTGTGGAATTCTGTGGACGTGTGCGTTCTAATTACAGCATGCGGATAAATAAATTCTACATTAATTAAAACCAATTATCATGAAAAAGATTTCTCAATACTTCATATTTAGCGCGATTCTTTTGATTTCATTTTCAAATGTAAAAGCCCAAGACCTAACGACAGGTGATTTAAAAGTCACGGTTTTAGATGAAAAAAGTCAACCCATGCCTGGTGCGGTCGTAATGGTTGTCACAGGCGGCTCTCACATCGGCGGAGCAACTAACCTCGACGGCAATTTTACATTTCGTGCATTGAATCCCGGCTCTTATAATGTAGAAGCTCGAATGTTGGGGTATAAAAAATATGTCAAACAAGGCATCATTGTCAATGCAGGACAAACGGCTTATGCAAATTATCCCATGCAAGTTCTTGTTGTTGAAACAGATTCAATTTTTACTGTGACTGCTGTTAGAAGCCCAGTTGAAATAACTTTTTCTACTATAAAAAATATCAATGCTGATCAATTGAAAAATTCTGCAAGTGGAAGAAGCGATGTTTTAAGTTTGATTGAAGGTGGATCTTCAGATTTAAGTATTGGAAAAGGTGGACAGTTGGTAATGCGTGGATCACGTGAAGGCGCTTCAACCATGTTTATTGATGGTATGAAAGTTTACGGTAATGCTAGCATTCCGGGTGGATCAATTGAACAGGTAACTGTTTTGTCAGGTGGAATTCCCGCAGCATATGGCGACATGACAGGCGGAGTGATCATCATAACAACAAAAACTTTTGAATCAGGATTTGCAGCGAAACAAGCTATGTACGATGCTGCAGAAGAGGAAGCGGCTGCCGCAAAAAAGCAGCTGCAGAAAAATCAGGTCAACTCATTGACAAAGACGGAACAATCATTGAACAGCAGATTCCAGTGCCAGTTCCAGTTCCAGATGGTGGAGGAAATTAAAAAAACACAATGCACTTTTGCAATGAATTGTCACTCTTAACCAATGATTTGGGATGAGGGGTGACAATTCGTTTTTAGAGGCAAATGGTATGGAAATAAATTTTGAGTGGCATGCGAAATCGTTTTACCTTGCGTGCTTAAATTTCCCTCCTATGAAATCAATGAAAATTATTTTTTCTGTAATTGTTGTCGCTCTTCTGTTTGCTTTTTATGGCGGCCCAAAGATTAAAGCAAGTGCAAAAGATGTTTTTGCAGACAATGTCGATTCTACTATTAATCCTACGAAAGATTTTTTCCTTTTCGCGAATGGCAAATGGTTTAAGAATAATCCAATTCCAGGATCTGAAACCAGTTGGGGAATCGGTGATCTAGTTCAAGAGGAGATTTATAAAAATTTACGAAAGATCAATGAAGATGCTGTACTGGCAAATGCACCAGTAGGAACTGATACAAAAAAAATCGGCAATTTCTGGGGAACAGGAATGGATTCCCTAAAAGCTGATAAGCTGGGTTTGGATCCACTCGAAAATGAATTGAAAAAAATTGGACTTGTAAAAGATGTGAAAGGTGTGGTGCAGACCATGATCGATTTTGATCCCTTAGAAATCGGATTGTTTTATGGAGGATTTTACGTTGGGCAGGATGCAAAAAATAGTGAAATAATGGCAGTGAATTTGTGGCAAGGTGGTTTGGGTTTGCCGGATCGCGATTATTATTTTAATACGGATGATGAAACGAAAAAAATTCGTGAAGCATATGTAAAACATGTAGCCAAAATTCTTGAACTCGCAGGAAACGATGCGACATTAGCAATGAAAATGAGCGATGGTATCATGAATTTCGAAACTGAACTTGCAAAAAATTCACGCAAGCTCGAAGACCTCCGTGATCCTTATTCCAATTATAATAAGATGTCAATTGATGATGTTACAAAAACGTTGACACCATCCATTAACTGGAGAAATGTTTGTGTGGCACATGGCGTTTCTAAAATTGATTCTGTCATTGTTGGTCAACCTGAATTCTTTTCTTCATTGGAAAAAACACTTCAACTCACAGATATCGAAGTGTTGAAAGCATACATGCGTTTTCACTTAATCAGCAATTATGCAACTTTTCTTTCTGTTTCAATTGACAATGAAAACTTCAATTTTTATGGCAAGGCTCTTTCTGGTGCGGAATCACAACGTCCAAGATGGAAACGTGTTTTGGATTCAGAAGAAAGCGCGATGGGAATGGTGCTCGGAAAACTTTTTGTGAAAGAATATTTTCCTGCAAATACCAAAAAGAGATACAATGATATGGTGGAAGCAATTCGCACGGCTTACGGTGAACGAATAAAAAAATTGGATTGGATGAGTGAGTCGACAAAAGTAAAAGCGCTCGATAAACTTTCCAAGATGACGAAGAAAGTTGGTTATCCCGATAAGTGGAAAGATTATTCCAAATTGGTTGTTGGCGCGAATTCCTACTGCGAAAACATGATGAATGCAGCACGCTGGAGTTTTAATGACATGATTTCCAAATACGGAAAACCAGTTGATCGCACCGAATGGGATATGACACCACAAACTTATAATGCGTATTACAATCCTTCGAATAATGAAATCGTTTTGCCCGCAGCGATTTTTACAATTCCAGGAAGTGTTGATTCACTTATTGACGATGCTGTTGTTTACGGTTATGGTGCAGCATCAACAATCGGTCATGAAATGACGCATGGTTTTGATGATGAAGGAAGAAATTATGATGCAAAAGGAAATTTGGTTTCTTGGTGGACATCTGAAGATTCAGCGAAATTTCAAGTGCGATCAGCTGTGATGATTCGTCAGTTCAATGGTTACGAACCGCTTCCTGGAAAACACATTAATGGTGCTGCTTCTCTTGGAGAAAATATTGCAGATTATGGTGGCGTGCTTTTGGGTATTGATGCATTCAAAAAAACAGAGCAATTTAAAAAAGGAGAAAAAATTGCGGGTTATACTCCAATGCAACGTTACTTCATGGGTTACGCTCTTGGATGGATGATCCAACAACGTGATCAGGAACTTGCACGCAGGTTGATGACAGATGTTCACGCTCCCGCAAAATGGCGTGTACTTGGACCCTTCTCAAACATACCTGAATTCTATAATGCATTCAACGTAAAAGCAGGCGATCCAATGTGGAGAGCAGATTCTGTTAGAGTGAGTATTTGGTAGAAGAGTAAATTCCAATTTGATAATTTCCAATCTTAAATTGAAAAATAAATGCCGGATGAACGAAAGTTTGTTCGGCATTTATTTTTTGAGAAAATTCAGGATGCTATTGCAGAAAATAGGATCATTGAAAATGATTTGTTCAATGAATCCTAATCGGAAATTGGCAATTATGAAATTGGCATTCTTTTTAAATCGCCGGTCTTACGGTCGCTTCCTTGTGTAAAATCACAAAATTGAAACCAAGTCCTGCTGAAATGCGAATTTCATTGATGGAAAGAATTGGTCCAATCGCTGGTCTGTAAGTACCCATGAGGTATTGCGCTTCTACGAAAAAATGAAAAACGTGTTGTCCGTAAAAATTCATTCCAACACGTGGAGCCCATACAGGATCAAGATGTGATGGGACTTGATAATTAGGCAAAAATGTGCTGTCGCCTTTCATGAAATCCATTGGTGAAATTTGCACTAATGAAATTCCTCCGCAAACTCCAACATAAGGATCAAGTGACATTCCTTTCATAAAATGATACGAACAGCCAACCTGCAAGGAGTGATTTTTTTTCAATCCTCCTGGTGCACTGTTTTTATTCAGGAAATAATAAATGTCACCTCTAGTTGAAAAATGTTCTGTCCAATAATATTCAAGTGTTCCATGTAAATAAACATTTGTGCGTGCACTGGAAATGGAAGTAGAATCATTTCCAGATGTTCCTTTCATCATCCAAGATGGCGTCAACGTAAGTTGTGTTCTAAGCAAACCTTGTGTGTTGGCCATCGAAAGCGAATTGTCATCTGCCGGTGGAGGTGTAGCTTGTGAAAACAAAAAGTTTCCTGCTAATAGTGAGGCGAAGAGAAAATATATTTTGCGCATACTGTGGAGGTTCTTCAGAAAAAGTTATTGTTCAATATGTTTAGGGTTTTGTCCGTCAGGATCAGGGGCGGCCTTTCTGGCGCCTCCTTTTTTTTGATGGTCATGCCACAAATCGGCACAGCGGATATTGAGACTGAAACTGATTAATAAATGTCCGTTTATACTTGCTTCTTCTTTGTCAATATAAAGAAATTCATCACCATTTACAGCAGTACGTGTCACGGCTGTAATGTCTTTTCCCAAATGAAACATGTATTGTGCAGAAAGTGAAAGGTCAACGCGTTCACAAAACGGAATGTGAAATCCTAATCCTGCTTGAACAGCAGAACTCCATCGACTAGCAACGGAATGATTGGGATCCTGATAAAATGGATTATTCCCTGCAATCCTTGTGTAATCGAAACAATGACCAGTCAGAAAATACGGTTTGGGATGATATTTTTTGAAAGGTTTCTGTTTTGGAGAATAGAACATGACCGACCATCCAATATGATAATCAGTACGCGTTCCAATTGTTCCAATGCTTGACATGAGATAATCGCCGAACCATTCCGTATTCATGAAATTGTAAAGTCGAATGCGAAATTGGCCGCCCGCTCCCGTGCCCATGCTGCTGCCAGCATCGCTGAAAAGACTAATGGTAGAACGTACACCAAGAGAAAATTGGCCGCCAACATTTTTGTTAGGCTTGCGGTCCTGTGCGAAAGCAGAAATCCCTACGAGAAGGAATGCAAATACCAGAATTTTTTTCATAGGATTTGGGTCAATGAGTTTGCTAAAATAATAGGAATAAGGCATGAAAACTAATTGGGTGAACGAAATGCAAATTTCGTGTAGTTCGCATGTGGACTGATTTTGTAAATGATTTATTTTCAAGGAGGAATGTGTAATTGGGTACTTGGCGATTGCTTTCTTCCTAATTTTGTTTCATGGGTTTTGAGAATGAAAAAAAACAAAAAGTTTACACGCAACATCAAGCTTTGGTGAAGGCTGAATCTTATTGTGCATATCAAGAACGTTGCCAGCAGGAAATGCGAAACAAACTTTATTCATGGGGACTTCACGAGAATGAGGTGGAAAATGTAATCGCAGATTTAATCTCAAAAAACTTTCTCAGTGATGAACGTTTTGCGAAAGCATTTGCAGGTGGAAAATTCAGAATAAAAAAATGGGGCCGTGTGAAAATCCGCATAGAGTTAAAACGGAGAAAATTGAGCGAGTATTGCATTAAAAAAGGATTGGCAGAAATTGACGAAACCGAATATTTAAAAACACTCAGAAAAGTTGCTGATGAAAAAACAAGGGAAACCTCTGAGAAAAATGTTTTGAAGAAAAAATATAAAGTGATGAATTATCTTCTTTCAAGAGGTTTTGAAAGTGATTTGGTCAGGGAAGTTATTGGTGAAACGGAATAAATTTTAAAAGCTGCGAAAACAGCGCTTTTTGGCCCATTTGTAAGTATTCCTTCTGATTTTCAATAAACCCAATTTGACTCGGTATTGTCTTCAAAAAGTTTAAGGATTAAAGATTAAGAATTGGAAATGGGCCATTTTACCAATGAATTTGGGGTAATTCTAAAGTCTGCTTAAATTTATAAAAGGCTGACATACAATCGCATAGAGGTTAATTAATAATTCTTAATCCAATTTTCCAGATAGAATTCTCGGAACTAGCGATTTACTTATTATCTTCGCAGCCCTATTTAAAGGGAAAAACTAAACAAAACTAACATGTACGCTATCGTAGAAATAGCCGGGCTCCAGTACAAAGTGTCGCAAAAACAACGCGTTTTTGTGAACCGCCTTGAGGCTAAAGAAGGCGACTCTGTTGAATTCAGCAAAGTCCTTCTCATTGACAATGACGGTAAAATTACCGTCGGAACACCAGCCATTGACGGCGCTCGTGTTGCAGCTAAAGTGCTTTCGCACCTGCAAGGCGACAAAGTGATTGTATTCAAAAAGAAACGCCGTAAAGGCTATCGCAAATTGAATGGTCATCGTCAAGCTCTTACCGAACTTCTTATTCAGGAAGTGCTCGGAAAAGGAGAAAAACTTAGTGCTGATGCTGCTAAACTTGAAATTGCTTCGATTCTAGAATTGAAAGCTCGTTCACGTTATTCTCCAGCGAAAAAAGTTTTTGCTGCAACTGAAGAAGAAGTGGAAGAAGTAGTAGAGGAAGTTGTAGAAGAAAAACCAGCGAAAAAAACAAGAAAGAAAAAAGTAGACTAAACTAGATTTTGGAAAGGAAGTTCACGCCGAACTTCTCACTCTGAAATCAAAACTCATAACACCATGGCACATAAAAAAGGTGAAGGTAAAGTAAAGAACGGCCGCGAATCGAGATCTCCACGATTGGGTATAAAAATCTATGGTGGACAATTCGCTGTTGCCGGAAACATTATTGTTCGTCAACGCGGAACAGTTCATTATCCTGATGCAAACGTAGGAATGGGAAAAGATCACACACTTTTCGCTCTTGCTGATGGAATCGTAACATTCAAGAAAAAACGCGACGATCGTTCGTACGTTTCTGTTCTTCCTGCTAAAGCAGAATAAAACGGAAGCGGCAGCTATAAGCTGTAGTGAAAATCTCGTAAAAAACCCGTGCACTTTGGTTCACGGGTTTTTTCATGAAATAGAATTGGCATGTTTCGATTTAGAAGGTTCGAGATTTTTCTCACACGCAGGGATGAGATTTGTCAAACGCCGGGTCTTTCAAATTTCAATCGTTTTCCCTACAGATTTCGCTAGAACAACTTTGCAAATTCCAACCGATTTGAACTAACTTTAGAGTCAATTATTAAACGTTATGCTACAACTCAATATCATTCGCGATAATAAAGACGAGATCATTCGTCGTCTCACGAAAAAAAATTTCAAAGTTGAAATCATCGATCAGGTAATTTCCATTGATGCAGATCGCCGCAAGACACAGGCGGAATTGGATGCAATAAAGGCTGAAGGAAATATTATTTCCAAGCAAGTCGGCGAATTGATGAAAGCTGGGAAGAAAGCGGAAGCTGATGATTTAAAGAATAAAAGTATTGCACTGAAAGAGTCTGAAAAGAGCCTTCAAAATTCGCTCAATAAATTCGAGGAGGAAACCTATCAGTTATTGGTTTTGATTCCGAATCTTGCAAATGACCAAGTGCCTGCAGGGAAAACTCCAGAAGAAAATAAAATTGTTTTTACACATGGAGAAATTCCGACGCTTCCTGCTAATGCAAAACCCCATTGGGAATTGGCATCACAATATGATTTGATTGACTTTGAATTGGGAAATAAAATTACGGGTGCAGGATTTCCTGTTTACAAAGGGAAAATGGCACGCTTGCAACGCGCACTTATTAATTTTTTCCTCGATCGTGCAACAGCTGCTGGTTATCTTGAAATACAACCTCCTATTTTGATCAACAAGGATTCCGGTTTTGGTACAGGACAGCTTCCGGATAAGGAAGGCCAAATGTATCATTGTGGTGTGGATGATTTGTATTTGATTCCTACTGCTGAAGTTCCAATTACCAATATTTATCGCGATGTGATTTTGAAAGCGGAAGATTTTCCGGTGATGAATTGTGGTTATACTCCTTGTTTCCGTCGTGAAGCAGGATCTTATGGAAGCGATGTTCGTGGGTTGAATCGTTTGCATCAATTTGATAAAGTTGAACTTGTTCAATTAGCACATCCATCCAAATCTTATGATGTGTTGGAGCAAATGCGTGAATACGTTGCTGGATTATTAAAGGATCTTGAACTTCCATTCCGCACACTTTTGTTGTGTGGTGGCGATATGAGTTTTGCCTCTGCAATGACTTATGATATGGAAGTTTTTTCCGCAGCTCAGAAAAAATGGTTGGAAGTAAGTTCAGTTTCCAATTTCGAATCGTTCCAAGCGAATCGTTTGAAATTGCGTTTCCGAGAAGGGACAGAAAAACCACAACTCGCCCATACACTCAATGGAAGTGCGCTTGCCTTGCCGCGTATTTGTGCCGCACTATTAGAAAACAATCAGACTCCAGATGGAATCCGTATTCCGCAAGTGTTGCGTTCTTATACAGGGTTTGATATTATTAATTAATGTGGAATTACGAATGAAAAAGCATCTTATTATTGGAATTGCAATTGTAGCTTTTTTTTCTGCTTGCAAGAGCGAAAAACACGACAAGGATTTGACCGAAATCAATAATCTTCGAATTAAACTTGTC
Organism: uncultured Flavobacteriales bacterium; assembly: GCA_903873905.1. Taxonomy (GTDB): domain Bacteria; phylum Bacteroidota; class Bacteroidia; order Palsa-965; family Palsa-965. The sequence goes on along the minus strand of CAIQQJ010000131.1, from coordinate 107,645 downwards.
AAAACAGATTCGATGTTGAAAAACGTTGATCGCGAAGAAGCTGAACGAATTGCTACGGAATTGAAAAACAATACTCAGTTCATTCAATTTAACATCAATAAAATTGGAGATACATTGGATTTCAAGACAGCTTTGTTATTGAATAATTATCGGTCCTTGCTTCCTGCATTTGAAACGGTCGCTGATAATCACAAACGTATTTCCACTGCGATTGATTCTACCAATACAACATTGAATAATCTTGAACATGATATTCAGAATAATTCACTTGCAAAAAATCTTACGCCAGAATCTTGTGTCGAGCAGGAATCAGAACAAGTGAATGAGATGTACGAATATGCAGGTACCATGCGTTCTTCATTAGACCGAGCGAAAGTTGGTTATGATTCTCTTGCACCGAAAATTTCTGATTACATGAAAGTCTTGAATCAAAAATTGGCAGACAAGCAAGCTGGCGCTCCGAAAAACTGATCATGAAAAAAATTCTGCAAATGGTTTTTTTGTTGACAATCTTATTGTCTAGCAAAGCGATTGCCCAAGTGCAGATTATTGCTGATCCTTCCACCGATGAACAGCTCGCCGCTCAATATTATCAAAGCGGTGAATATGATAAGGCTTTGATTTATTACGAGAAGCTTTATAATAAAACCCCAATCAATATTTATTATAATTATTATCTCAATTGTCTCATTCAAACAAAGACTTACAAAAAAGCTGAAAAGCTCGTTAAGAAACAGAGTTCACGCAATCCTGGCGATCTCACTTTTCATGTTGATATGGGAAGAGTTTATTCTGCAGAAGGCGATGAGGACAAAAAGAAAAAAGAATTTAGTGCAGGTGTTGACGCAATCGATGGAGGAACGAGTGCAAACGCAGTTATAGAGCTTTCGACTGCATTTCTTGGAGTAAATGAAACTGATTTTGCCATTTCCACTTTGATGAAAGGACGGAAAGAACTTAAAGGGCTTTATACATTCAACACTGAATTGGCGGAGGTTTACGCTTTGAAAAAAGATTATGCCGCTATGGTGAACGAATATCTTGATTTATTGGATGTGCAATCTTCCTACCTACAACAAGTAAAAAATAATCTGCAAGCGAAAATGGATGCAGATGGAGAAGATAAGATTGCGCCGATTTTAAAAGCAGAATTAATCAAACGTTCGCAAAAATATCCTGACAAAACGATGTGGTCGGAAATGCTGATGTGGTTTTATATGCAACAGAAAAACTTTTCCGGCGCATTGATTCAAGCAAAAGCCATTGACAAACGAAAACATTTGGATGGTGACCAGGTAATGGAACTTTGCGAAACAGCAAGGACAAATGGCGATTACGAAGCCGCAAAAGAGGGGTATGATTATGTTATTGGATTGGGGCAGAATGGATCACATTTCAGGGAAGCTCGAACGGAAAAAATAGATACCCAATATAAGGAAGTTACAATAGGTGGTGTTTATACACAACCTGATTTGCTTTCACTAGAAAAGGAAATGAATACCACACTCGATGAATTGGGTCGCGATGTGCGTACAATAACGCTGATGAGCACACTCGCTCATCTTGAAGCATTTTATCTTTTCAAAACAAAAGATGCCATTTCGCTTCTTGAAAATGCAATAGCGATTCCAAACATTTCTCCAAAAGCGCAGGCTGATTGTAAATTAGAATTGGGTGATGTGTTGTTGCTGGATGGACAAGTTTGGGAAGCGTCGTTGCGCTATTCGCAAGTGGAATTGGCTTTTAAATATGAACCCATTGGACAAGAAGCTAAATTTCGCAATGCAAAAATTGCTTTTTACATTGGAGACTTCAAATGGTCACAGGTTCAATTGAATGTTTTGAAAGGCGCCACCTCAAAATTGATTTCCAATGACGCGATGTATTGGTCAATGCTGATTACTGACAATCTCGCTCTCGACAGTAATCCTGACCCATTGATTTTGTTTGCCCATGCTGATTTGATGGTTTTTCAAAATCGGTTTGATTCAGCAAGTATTGATTTAGATTCACTCGATAAGAAATGGCCTGGGCATTCCTTGGAAGATGACAATTTGTTTATGCGTTATAAGATTGCGTACAAACAACAGAAGTGGGAGGAAGCAGCATCTTATCTTGAGAAAATCATCAAGAATTATTCAACTGATATTCTCGGGGACGATGCAACTTTTAAATTGGCAGAATTATATGATACGAAATTGAATGACAAAGAAAAGGCCTTGCAGTATTACAATGATGTTTTTGTAAAATTTCCGAGTAGTATGTTTGCAGTCGATGCAAGAAAAAGATATCGGCAATTACGAGGCGATAAAGTTGAATAAGAATAGAAATGGTGAGGAATTATTTGCTGTGCATTTTAACAAACAAAAAGCATCTATTAAGCTTAAAAGATAAATACAATGATAATCTACAACGTAACAATCAACATCGACGATTCTCACCATGATGAATGGTTGAAATGGATGAAAGAGAATCACATAAAGGATGTTGTTGACTCAGGTTGTTTTTCTTCAGGAACCATTTTCAAAATTTTGGTTGAAGAACAAACAGGAACGAGTTATGCCATACAATACCGTGCGCCCAACATGGATGCGATCAATCGTTATATGAAGGATTTTGCACCTGCTTTGCGAAAAGAATCAATTGAAAAATTCGGGGACAAATTCACGGCCTTCAGAACACTCCTTGAAGAAGTTTGAATTTTGAATTCTTAATTCTAAATTTTGAATTAGGAAAAGTGGGGCTATGCATTAATTCAAAATTCTGAACTCAAAATTCAAAATTATTTCCATGAACGTTCGCGCTAAAAAACATCTGGGTCAACATTTTCTTCGTGATGAAAATATCGCAAGGAAAATTGCGGATAGTTTGAAGCATGCAGTTCCTTATGCTAAGGTTTTGGAAATTGGTCCTGGAATGGGAATGCTCACAAAATATCTTCTTGCAAAACCAGAATATGAAACGTGGGTGGTGGAAATTGATCGGGAATCTGTAGCGTATCTCGAAGAAAATTATCCTGAATTGAAAGGTAGAATAATTTCAAAAGATTTTCTGAAATATGATTTGACAGAACAATTCAAGGAACCCATTGCCATCATTGGGAATTTTCCTTACAATATTTCATCCCAAATATTATTCAAGGCAGTGGAAAATAGAGAGCTCGTTCCTGAAGTTGTCGGAATGTTTCAGAAAGAAGTAGCACAACGTTTGGCTGCGAAGGAAGGCAATAAAACATATGGAATCATTAGTGTCTTAATTCAGGCTTGGTATAAAATTGAATATTTGTTTACAGTAAGTGAACATGTTTTTTCTCCACCACCAAAAGTTAAATCTGCCGTGATTCGACTGACACGGAATGCAACAAAAGGTCTGGCATGCGATGAAAAACTTTTTGTGGAAGTGGTGAAAGCCGCATTTAATCAGCGAAGAAAAACGGTAAAAAATGCTTTGCATGCATTCGAAATAATTCCCGGTAACGAAGGGCATATTTACTTTACAAAACGAGCTGAACAGTTATCGGTTGAAGATTTCGTTCAACTCACGTTATTAGTGAGGAAACCTTAACTTTGCCCCGATTTTTAGAAGGGAATTCAGGTATTAAAAAACTTGAATCTTAAAACTTGAATCTAAAATTTGTTTTTCAATGTCATTTCAAATCTCGGATTCGTTTTTAGATACCGTTCGCCACGCTCTTGAAGCAGGTGAAGGAGAACGATTGCGTGAAATTTTCTACGAAATGCATCCTGCCGATGTGGCGGAAGTTCTCAATGACCTTGAAGAGGAGGAGGCAGTTGCTGCATATAAATTTCTCGATGAAGAAGTTGCTGCGGAAACGTTGCTTTTACTTGAAGATGACATTCGTGAAAAAATTCTTGAAGGACTTTCTTCAAAAGAAATTGCAGAGCAGCTCATTGATAATCTGCAATCGGATGATGCAGCGGATGTACTTTCGGAACTTTCGGATGAGCAACAAGATGAAGTCCTTTCCCACGTTGAAGACGTTGACCAAGCCAGCGACATTGTTGATCTGTTAAATTACGACGAAGATTCTGCCGGTGGTGTAATGGCGAAAGAGTTGGTGAAAGTGCATTTGAATAAAAATGTTTGGGAATGCATTCGTGAAATTCGAAATCAAGCAGATGAGGTAAAAAACATTTATACGATTTACGTTGTTGATGATGATGAAAAACTTGTTGGACTTTTATCATTGAAAAGTTTGCTTACGAAAAATCTGCGAACACCAATTATTGAAGTTTACATTCCAGATTTTATCAGTGTAAAAACAAACACGCCTGCAGAGGAAGTGGCGATGTTGATGGACAAATATGATCTTGTTGTAATTCCAGTTGTTGATAGTTTGAATCGTCTTGTTGGAAGAATCACTTTCGATGACATGGTTGATGTGATTCGGGAAGAGAATACTGAAGATGCGCAGAAGATGGGTGCTGTGGAAGCCTTGGAAGAACCCTACATGGCCACACCATTTTGGCAAATGATTCGCAAACGTGTTGGTTGGTTGGTAATTCTTTTCGTTGGAGAAACGTTGACAGCAACTGCAATGTCATTTTTTCAAGATCAAATTGCAAAAGCTGTTATTCTCGCAATTTTTGTTCCTTTGATTATTTCCAGTGGAGGAAACAGTGGTTCACAAGCAACTTCACTTATTATTCGCGCGCTTGCACTTGGAGAAATCACTGTGCGCGATTGGTGGAAAATCATGAAGAAAGAATTTCAATCTGGATTAGTGCTGGGAATTATTCTTGGTGTAATCGGGTTTTGTCGTGTGGCATTGTGGTCGAATTTCGTTCAGGACTATGGACCGCATTGGATGATTATAGGAATTACGGTTGGTGTTGCATTGGTAGGAGTTGTGCTTTGGGGAACATTAACGGGTTCTTTGCTTCCATTGTTATTGAAACGCGTGGGATTGGATCCTGCAGTTTCTTCTGCACCATTTGTGGCAACCTTGGTGGATGTAACCGGACTGGTAATTTATTTTACTGTTTCTATTTTATTATTAAGAGGAATAATTCTGTAAAATGTCACCACGAATATTATTCATTGATGAAAATCACCCGAGCTTAATCGGAAATCTCCGCAAACGTGGATATGAATGTGATGAGGATTATGTGAATTCTAAACTGGAAATTGAAAAAGTCATTTCTAATTATGATGCTGTTGTAATTCGTAGTCGTTTTAAAATTGATAAACAATTTATTGAGGCAGGAAAAAATCTAAAATGCATTGCACGTGCAGGTGCAGGAATGGAAAATATTGATTTGGAATTTGCTGCAAAGAAAAACATTATTTGTGCCCATGCGCCCGAAGGAAATCGTGATGCAGTGGGGGAACAAACAATTGGAATGTTATTGGCATTGATGAATAATGTTTGTCGTGCAGATAATCAAGTGCGAAATGGTGAATGGATTCGTGAGGGAAATAGAGGCTATGAATTACAGGGAAAAACAGTTGGCGTAATCGGTTATGGTAATATGGGAACCGCATTTGTTCAACGATTAAAGGGATTTGATGTTCGTGTTTTGGTTTATGACAAATACAAAAAGAATTTTGGGAACGATTGGGTTAAGGAGAGTTCTCTAGAAGAAATATTTCAAGAAGCAGATGTAATCAGTTTTCACATTCCTCTAACAGACGAAACCAATTACATGGTGAAGGAGGAATTCCTTTCGCAATTCAAAAAGCCAATTTGGTTGATCAACACCGCAAGAGGAAAAATTCTTGATACGGCCGCATTGGTAAAGTTTATTGAAAACGGAAAAGTGCGAGGAGCGTGCCTTGATGTTTCCGAATACGAAAGTGTTTCATTCGAGAAAATCGATATTTCAAAATTACCATTGCCATTTCAGTATCTGATAAAATCGGATAAAGTGATACTCACACCACACATTGCAGGATGGACTTTTGAGAGTTATGAAAAAATTGCTAAGGTGCTTGAAGAAAAAATTTCTGCCGTACTCGGATAATCAATACGGAACTTCTTCAAATTTAAAATCAAATTTCAGCACTTCGGAAATATCCTGACCACGATCCCTTATTTCTTCATCACCTTTTTCATAAGCCCATTCAATCGTAAGGTCATTCTTGTGCGCTTGAATCATTTTTTTTATCAAACTAATGAGGTGGCGAATGGTTGATGTATTGAAGTAAGTCATGAAAACGCGTAGGGTGACTTTGCTTGTATGTGTTTTGTTAAATTCTTCTACCCAAGTGTGCAAGGGTTGAAAAAAATCATCTGAATTTTCTGGGATGGAATTTCCACTAAGAATCAACAATGCTTTTTCAGCATCGAAACTGACTCCTGCTGTACGAATGGTATTTGCAATGTAAAGGGCTTCCATCATTATTTTGAATTGAACAAATATCGGGAAATCGAATTGATTAATTGAAAAAATATCAGAAATAGCAGAAAGAAAAATTTACAACTGTAAGCGCCGCCAATTGTCTTTTCGTCGCACAATTATTGTTATGTGTCGAAATTTTATTGTTCTGGCTGAAATAAAAAATGACGTTTTGTGAAAGTCCTAATTGTTTTTCATTACAATCTGAACGGTATAACGGCTTTTCACTTCAAGAAAAATCTGTTTCCCTGCTGTAACTCTATCAATTGTTGCTTGGTCGTAATAACGAATTGTTACCAATTCTACATTCTCATTGTAAAGCACCCGGTAATTCTCTCGAAGTTTTTCAATCAATGCAGGAACTTTTTCCGAATCAGAGTCTACGCTAACCGAAAAACTAATAGCAGAATTCAACATAACATTCATCTTCACACGGTGCTTTGCAAACAATTCAAAAATATCTCCAAGATTTTCTTCAACTATAAATGAAAAATCTTTTGGAGAGATGGAAAGCAAAATCTGATTGACCTTAAAAATAAAACAAGGAACAGGAAGATGGATTTGCTGATCATGAATTTTTGTTCCCTCTTTTTTCGGATGGAGAAACGATTGAACGTAAAGTGGAATTCTTTTATTCTGAAGTGGCTTTATTGTTTTTGAATGAATGACAGTTGCGCCGTAATAAGTTAATTCAATCGCATCCTGATACGTGAGTTGTGGGATCAATTTTGTTTCATCAAACCATTTTGGATCGGCATTCAATACACCGGGAACATCTTTCCAAATGGTGACACTCTCCGCATTCAAGCACCAGGCAAGAATTGCAGCTGTGAAATCAGAGCCTTCCCGCCCAAGTGTGGTCGTGAAATTTTCAGATGTAACACCAATGAAACCTTGGGTTATTACGAGCTGCTCTTTTTTCGATTCGAAGAAAGGAATCAATTGCTCTTTCACCATTTGTTCCGTCAAATCCCAATCCACTTTTCCTTCGCGATAGGTGTTGTCTGTTTTGATAAAATCGCGAACATCCCACCATTTATTTTTGACATGATCCTCCGACAAAAAAGCACTTACAATTTTTGTGGAAAGCAATTCTCCAATGGAAACAATCTGATCATAAACGCAATCGTGTGTTTGTGTTGCGCCCTCTTCAATTACCCATTCGAGTTCCACAAAAGTGTTGTGAATGTCATTGTAAATGGGATGATTTTTATCTGGAAATAATTCTCCGATAATATCGAAATGAAATTTTCGAATTTCATCGAGGATAGATGCCAAATTCCCTTTCTTGAAATAATACGCATCTGTCAATTGTTCCAGTGCATTGGTTGTTTTTCCCATTGCAGAAATCACAACGATCAATTGATCATTTGGAAATTCTTTTAGAATTCCAGCAACATTCCGAACTGCATTTGCATCTTTAACAGAAGCTCCTCCAAATTTGAAGACTTTCATTCGGTGAAGGTAATTGTTTTATTTTTTTGCGTGAGTCCACCTACGCTGATCCCCACAATTCTGAGGGGAAGGTGGGCAATGGGATGTTTGAGTTTTATAAAACGCGTGAGGGATAGCAGTGAAAAGCCCGGATCCCAACAGTACTGTTGGGAGAGGACTTGCAACGAATAGCCCGACCTGAGGCACGAAGGGCACGCCATTCTAAAAAAGCCTGCAATCAAAAATGGGGCAGGATGCAGTCGAAAAATGAGTTCAAATCCCAAATCCCAAATTTCAAATCACAAATTTCAACCTTCCAACCTTTTCCCGAAGGGATTCCTTCGGAACAACTTTCCAACTTTCCAACCTTCCAACTTTTCAACTTTACAACTGTTCCTCCGTCATTCTATAATTCAGCCATTCTTCCAATACTTGCGGTTTGTATTTTTCGTAAAATTTTATTGCGGGTTTATTCCAATCCAACACTTGCCATTCCATTCTTTTTGCGCCCATTACTTTGGCCGCCTTCATCACTTCTTCAAAAAGCAGTTTTCCGATTCCACTTCTGCGTTCTGTTTGTGTTACAACAATATCTTCCAGAAAAACACAAGGACCTTTCCACGTGGAATATTTGATGTAATACAAGGCCATTCCTCGAATTTCATTTGACCGTTCGGCAACGAAGCAATAAAATTTCGGATTTGATCCAAATCCATCTCGTTCTAAATCTTCGGAAGTTACCACCACTTCCTGCGGGGCACGTTCGTAATCAGCAAGTTCACGAATAAGTGCCAGCACTCCGGGCATGTCATGCCTTGTGGCTTTTCGGATGGTTATTTTTGTCATAAGGATCTCGAAGTTACTTAAAACTCAGTGAAATTATCGCTCGAATAAACCCTGAAATTTCACATCTTTGTAGCTCAATATTTATTCCATCCCTCAATGAGCAAAGTAAAAACACTAGGCCAATTTATTATTGAAAAGCAAAATGATTTTCCTTACGCAAAAGGGGAACTTTCTCGGCTTTTGCGTGATATCGGAATTGCAGCCAAAATTGTGAATCGTGAAGTGAATAAAGCAGGACTTGCCGATATTCTCGGTGATGCGAGTGACAGTGGAGAAACAAATATTCAGGGTGAAATTCAGAAAAAGTTGGATGTTTTTGCAAATGAACAATTCATTGCTGCCTTGAGTGTTGGAGGAGAAGTTTGCGCAATCGCTTCTGAAGAAAATGAGGAAATGATTGTGGTCGACAATGCACAATCCAAAAATGCAAAATATGTTGTTGCGATGGATCCGCTCGATGGCTCTTCAAATATCGATGTGAATGTTTCTGTCGGAACAATTTTTTCCATCTATCGCCGACTTTCACTTTCTGGTCCGGGAAACATTGAGGATTTTTTACAGCGAGGAACCGATCAAGTGGCTGCTGGATATATTATTTATGGTTCATCCACCATGCTTGTTTACACAACGGGAAAAGGTGTCAACGGATTTACACTCGATCCATCCATTGGGGAATTCTGTTTGTCGCATCCGAATATGAAAACGCCTTCTTCTGCAAAAACATATTCCATCAATGAAGGAAACTACGTTCACTTTCCTGATGGTGTAAAAAAATACATCAAGTATTGCCAGGAAGAAGATCTTGCATCTAAACGTCCTTACTCATCTCGTTATATTGGCTCCGCTGTTGCCGATGTGCATCGCAATCTGATTACAGGAGGAATTTATATTTATCCGGTTACTGCAGCTTCTCCAAATGGGAAATTGCGTTTGTTGTACGAATGCAATCCAATGTCTTTCATTATTGAACAGGCAGGGGGAAAAGCAACCGACGGCGAGCGCAGAATCATGGATCTCGAAATAAAAACATTACACCAAAGAACTTCTTTCTTCGCAGGTTCCGCCGATATGGTTGACAAAGCCTGTGATTTCATGAAGAAATATTCTACTGCCGAAAAAGTCAAGTAAGAAGGATTTAGAATTTATTAGTTGCCAATTTCCAATTGATTTGGGGATTGGCAATTTTATTTGCTTGCTGTTTTCTGCCACTCCGTAGTCTCAGACCTTTTTTTAAGCGACTACCGCTAGAACTATTTTGACTATCTCTATTTTTTTTATGGCGTGTCCTTCCTGCGTCAGGTCGGGCTATTCGTTGCAAGTCCTCTCCCAACAGTACTGTTGGGATCCGGGCTTTCCACTGCTATCCCTCACGCGAAAAAAAAACAGTTGAAAAGTTTGCAAGTTGAAAAGTTTTTCAATTGTGCAATTACAGACCATTTAGTTTCCAAATTCCAAATTCCAAATTCCAAATTCCAACTGTAACTTTCAAATCATATCGTGCGTCTCATTACTGAAAAACAATTTCAGATTCAAATTCTAAAAACATTCTTTTTATGAAAAAGCTAACATTCATGTTGTCTTTTATGATAACTCTCGCTACAATTCCTGCACAAGCACGCGGCACAATTATCTCCTTCGATAAAACGGAAATCATCTTTTCAAAAATTCAAAAGAATATGCACGTCCCTCAGAACATGAAGAATGTTGCTTCTACAGAAAGAGTTCGCGTTGTATTTACAATCGATGAAAAGGGGAAGGCACATGTGATGGATGTCAACACAAAAAGACCCGATTTGAAAGCATCTGTCATCAGCCAATTCGAGGCAATTGACTTCACGGATGTACTGGATTCTGGTAATCAAGAGTTTTCTATATGGCTGACCTTCAAAGTGATGTAATTAATTTCAGATTAGCTGTAACAATCAGCAGAAGTAAACCGTCTTATCCACAAAGCATATAAATTCATCCATTATGAAAACCATTTTTTCCTCCATTGCATTTCTTTTTTCTACTGCAATATTTTCGCAAATAACAACGGAAGCAAGACCTGTGGGTGATTTTACAGGAGTAAGAACCAGTGCAGGTTACACCATTGAATTGACACAAGCCGATGCAAATTCTGTTTTAATAGAAGGAGAAGCTGCTGATATCAAAGATGTGAAAGCGGAAGTGAACGATGGAATTCTTTCGATCACTGATGGAAAATCGAATGGTGATATTAAAATAAAAATTTCCGTAAAAAATCTTCGTGTGTTGGATTTGAGTGGTTCATCTTCCACAACAAGTACAAATCAATTGACGATTGACACGTTGAATATTGTTGGCTCAAGCGCCTCCTCCATTAAACTTGATGTAAATGCAAATACCATCAAGAGTACATTGAGCGGAGCAAGCACATTGAAATTATCAGGAACAAGTTCTAAATTAATTGCTGTATTGTCGGGAGCTTCAGATTTGAAAGCTTACCAATTGACAAGTGACAAAGTAATTGTTACCACAAGCGGGGCTGCGTCAGCGCATGTCAGTCCAACTTCCTCACTCAATGCTACATCTTCTGGAGCATCTGAAATTCATTACCAAGGAAGTCCTGCGGAAAAAAATGTGAATGCATCGGGTGCAAGTTCAATTGTTATGAAAGAAGGAAAAGAAAATGTGAGTGATACCACCAACATTCACATTGGAAAATATGATGTGCATGTAAGTGAATGTGATGATGAGGATAAGGAATCCAAAGACGAAAAGAAATCAGACAATAGTGATTTTGAATTCTGGAAAGGAATAGATTTCGGTGTGAATGGTTTGCTTACTGCAAACAACCAAGTTGAACTTCCAACAGGATTTGATTTTCTCCAATTGAATTATTCTAAATCCTATGTGTTCTCTTGGAATATGTTCCAGAAAAATATTCACATCTATAAGAATTATGTAAATCTTGGAACTGGAATTGGAATGACTTGGAATCATTATGATTTCCGAAAATCCTATTCACTCACTCCGAATGTTAATTATGCAACAGCCACTTTTGACTCCTTAAAATATTCTAAGAACAGATTGAACATGGCTTATCTTAATGTTCCACTCTTTTTGGAATTCAATACCAATAATAGTGATGCAAAAAACTCTTTTCACTTTGGTGCAGGAATGGAATTTGGTTATAATGTTTTCAATAATAAATTGAAACAGAAATATGAATTGGATGGACGTAACTACAAGCGAAAACTGAACAATGATTTTAATGTGAATCCTTTCCGTTACGATGTAATTGCAAGGGTAGGTTACGGCGACTTTACCATTTTTGGAGCCTATTCACTTTCCACACTTTTTGAAAAAGGGAAAGGGCCGGTTGTGTATCCTTTCAGTGCAGGAATTAATTTCAGCTTCTAATTCAAAACACAATACATCCTCTCCCGCTTCGGTTAATTCTGGGGCGGGATTTTTTATTGGCCATTTATGAAATGAAATTTCAAAGAAGAAGGTTATCTTCGCAAAGCCTATTTAAGAAACCCGGATTTTTCAAAATATACAATGGAAAAGAAACTCAAAACCCTCCAGGACAAAATCGCCGAAGCACATCTTGGCGGTGGACAAAAAAGAATTGATGCACAGCACAAAAAAGGGAAACTAACGGCGCGTGAGCGATTGCATTTCCTTTTGGATGATGGAAGTTTCGAGGAAATCGGAATGCTGGTAACGCATCGTTCAAGTGATTTTGGTTTGGAGAATGAAAAATATTTGGGTGATGGAGTCGTTACGGGTTATGGAAAAATAAATGGTCGTTTGGTTTATGTTTACTCTCAGGATTTCACTGTTTTCGGTGGATCACTTTCAGAAACACATGCCGAAAAAATTTGCAAGGTGATGGATCTTGCCATGCAGAATGGCGCTCCTGTAATTGGCTTAAATGATTCCGGTGGCGCGCGAATTCAGGAAGGTGTTGTTTCACTCGGTGGATATGCAGATATTTTTTATCGCAACACACTTGCTTCGGGCGTAATTCCTCAAATCTCTGCGGTGATGGGGCCTTGTGCAGGTGGTGCAGTTTATTCTCCTGCCATTACTGATTTTATTTTGATGGTGGAAAACACTTCGTACATGTTTGTCACAGGACCGAACGTTGTGAAAACGGTAACGCATGAAGAAGTGACTTCTGAAGAACTGGGTGGTGCAATAACACACGCAAGTAAGTCAGGAGTAACGCATTTTGCTTCTGCAAACGGATTGGAGTGTTTACAAACCATTCGTGCCATGTTGAGTTATATGCCGCAGAATTGTGAAGAGGAAGCTCCGAAAATGAATTATGTTTCTTCCAATGAAAAACGCAAGGAACTGAATTCCATTATTCCGGAAAATCCAAATCAACCTTATGATATTCGTGAAGTAATCAATCATGTGATTGATGAAAACTCGTTTTTGGAAGTTCACAAATTATTTGCTGAAAATATTGTTGTAGGATTTGCGCGAATTGCGGGAAGAAGTATTGGTATTGTCGCAAATCAACCTGCTGTCCTTGCTGGCGTTTTGGATATTAATGCTTCCACTAAAGCCGCACGTTTCGTTCGCTTCTGCGATTCGTTTAATATTCCGCTATTGGTGTTTGAAGATGTTCCTGGATTTCTTCCCGGTACCGATCAGGAATGGAATGCCATTATCACCAATGGTGCAAAATTACTTTATGCATTTTGCGAAGCAACTGTTCCTCGCGTTACGGTCATCACGCGCAAGGCATACGGTGGCGCTTATGATGTGATGAATTCCAAACACATTGGCGCTGATATGAATTATGCTTGGCCCTCTGCAGAAATTGCTGTAATGGGACCAAAAGGCGCAGCTGAAATTATTTTCAAGAATGAAATTGCCGCTTCCGCAAATCCAGCAGAAAAACTGAAAGAGAAGGAAGCGGAATATCAACTGACTTTTGCAAATCCATATCGCGCTGCTGAGCGAGGCTTTATTGATGAAGTCATTTCTCCTGAAGACACACGCGCGAAATTGATTGCCGCTTTTGAAATGTTGAAAAACAAGGCGGCTAAATTACCAAGGAAGAAGCACGGAAATATTCCGTTGTAAAACAATACAACCGATCAAAATTTAAAAAGTCTCCTGACAGTTCAGGAGACTTTTTTTGTAATGGATATGTAATCGTGAATTTATTTTTTCACATCAATGGGAATGATCAATTTGAAACTGATGTTTCTTCCCATGTTGTAAATGCCGAATCTTCCTGTAACATTATTTGGATCGGTGTATTTCATTCTGTTCATGTTGCTTTGGTAAGCCATATCTGTAAGGTTGCTTACATAAACATAGAGTGAACAAACGGTTCTTGTTTTGGTGCATACATCTGTTCCGAGACCAACACTCAGCAAGGTATAAGCAGGTGTAAGCGTTTCATTGTCGAATTTGTAGTAGATCTTGTTCTGTTCGAAGAAATGATCTACTCCGAATTTCAAATATGCATTATTAAATGTCTTGCCACTTTTAGGACATTCAAAAACCAATTCAGAACGAACTTTATAGGGTGGTGTGTAAGGCAAATATTTTGTGGAATCGGGTTGGTTTTTTTGAACGGCATTTACCATGCAGAAGGAATTGTTGAATTGAATCCATTTGAGTTGCGAAGGGTGAATATTCAGGATTCCTTCTCCACCGGTGAGCATTGCATTGCCTTGCACAAATTTGAACGTTGGACCTGTTCCAACATCTGGTGGTAATGCCAGATCAACAGAAATGGAATCGCCACCGAAAACACTTTGTAATTTTTCAGCGAAAATGAAATTGTTGATGTTATTCATGAATCCGGTCACTTCAATGGTGATGTTATTGGTATTGAACCCAAGTGTTCCATCCACTTCCAAACTGCTTTCCGCTTTCAAATTATGATCACCAATTTCGAAGAAAGGTGTGCCATCATGAATTCCATTCGCGCCGCTTTCCTGCGCACTTGGCGCGCGATAACCTCTTGAAACATTCAACTTGCCATACAAGGATTTTGTAAAATCATAGGATGCACCAACACTTCCTGACAATCCTGAAAAATTGGAAGTGTACGCGGTGAATTCATTGAGGATTCCAAGTCCAGGACCAGAAACGCGTTGACCAGTGGAATCAACATATAAACCTTTTCCCTTGAGTGTGCGCATATCGTAACGCAAACCACCACTCACGGTTAATTTATTCATCGTTTTTTTTGCAATGGCAAATGCACCGATATCGAAGAGAGAGTATTCAGGAAGAACAAATGCTGTTCCCAAATCTTTGGAATTCTGTTGCATCCCATTTGCACCGATTGACATTTCAAAATGATTTCTTTCCGGCAAAATATAACGCACATCGTAATTGATGGTGTTCATGAAAAAATGATTATTGAAAAAATCTCCTTGTCCAGGGTCATTTGCTTCACGACGATTGTTTTGTTGAAACCCGATGCGAACATTCAATCTGTTTTCACCAATGGCAAAACTGTTATCAAGCACAGCTTTCGTATGACTGATGTGTTGGTGAATGATTGGATAATAATTATATTTTTTGAAATCAGATTCAGGTTCTATTCCCAAACTGTCACCAAATGCTCCTGTATTATCTTTAATAATATAATGTTCAAGAAATTTTCCAGTCGCGCTATCACGAATGCCTTCTGCAATTCCCAACTTCAAATCGAAAGTGGAAACAGTGAGATGAGAATATCCCCATTTGCGATTCACACCAATCATTGCCTTGAAATTGCTTTCTGAAAAAGCGGAATTGGCAACATAACCATCATATTTATTTTGATAACAATGTGTCATCTTGTTGGTGTAACGAATATCCCACACAAAACCTTTTTGATTTCCACCGAGGTTGAATGATTCGCCCAATTGTCCATTGTTGGTTTGATAATTGAGCAAAATATTTCCTTTGATCTGTCCTTCAGGCAAAGTTGGAAAAGGAAGTAAATTGATCACGCCTGCCATTGCATCTGAACCATAACTGAGACTTGCAGGTCCACGAAGAATTTCAGCCTTGTAAACGGAATACTCATCAATTTCCTCTCCGAATTCATCAAACCATTGTTGTCCTTCCTGACGCACACCATCGTTCATGGTGATGACACGATTATAACCCAAACCACGAATGAAAGGTTTCGCAATACTTGCGCCGTGTGTCATGGTGGAAAGGCCTGGTGAAATGCTCAATGCATCCATGAGGTTGGTTGCACTATTTTGCAACAGGTCTTTTTGTGTTACCACATTCACTGGAATGGGATCACTTTTTCTTTCCGTGGCTGATGAAACGCCAGTGATGACCACTTCATTGAATTCATAGTTTGCAATTGTCATTCTGAAATTTACAGTTGTTACACCATCGATTTCCACTTCCTGAATGATGGGAGCATATCCTGTTAATCGCACTTCAACCAGGAAATGTCCTTCGGGGAGATTTTTAATACTATAGGAACCGTCGATTCCTGAAGAGGATCCTGTTTTCATGTCGGAAATATAAATGGTAGCACCAACAATAATCGAACTGTCTTTTGCATCCTTGATATTTCCGGTAAGTTCATTTTGCGCGACAATATTTAGGGGCAACAAAATGAGTGATAGATAAATGAATAGATTTTTCATGATTTATATTTGAATTTTTCTGTGAATAATGAGAAAACAAAACAAAATCTCAAGCATTTGATGATGCCAGAAAAGGTTAATGTGTTTTCAGAAAAAATGGTAGAAAAATCAAACAGTCTCCGGTGGTGGAGAGTTCAAGGAAAGATCAGCAGACGGAGGAATTAATTTGCTGTAAAGTGAGAAATCAAAGGAAAGAAAATTGCTCGCAGAAAAATCGGTTTTTTCAATAGTGTTTTTGAAAAATGGTAAAATCTTGAAAATATTTTTCATTGATTTCGATGCAGGAGTATTCTTGGCTCCGTTGTCAAAATTGGAGGCGAGGGAATTTTTCAGATTGGTCTCTACAATATCTGTATTACATGCCAAATTTATTTTTCCATTCGAAGCGGAAATATAATTGCAATCATAAACCTTGCCCTTAAATATAAAATCGCGTTTACCAATCCAAACAATTGATTTGAATTCATTTGCTTTTAGTGAAAGTAGGGAAGTGTTTTGTTTTGAGTTTTCAGAATACACAGCAATACGATGAATGCCGGTTTGGATGTACGAAAACATGAACACACCAAAACTATTCAGTAAAACCAAAAAAGTTAAGCTTAAAAGAAAAATGCGTTGTGTCGACTTAATTTTCACAATTCAAATATAAGGACTAAGCTCCTCCAAAGTCAAGTACAAAAATAAATAGGGTCGTATTCTGCAAACGAGAAGCTCGGTTATTGCAAAAACTATTGAACCGTAACCTTAATTTCCCTTTTCGAAATCCGGCCATTCTTGTCATTCACATTAAAAACCCATCGCTCTGTTCCTGCCTGAACTCTGCAGGTTATGAGAATGTCTTGTTCAGAATGGTTTCGTTGATTTGCAACTACAGGATATTTTGCAATTAGATTCGGTGTGTTCGCACCGTCATAAGCGACTTCTGTATAAATCAAATGTAGATCATCCGCTCTTTTATCGGCAATTACTCCAACTGTAAATGTTCCTCCTGGAGAAATGGTAAGATCTGCATAGGTATATCCAGTTCCTGATTTCAATTGTAAATCAGGAGGTGTATTGTCCTTCTTGCAGGAAACGATAAGAAGAATTGAAAAAAGGAAAATAATATTTCGCATGATTTTTATAAATGAAAATGGAAGAGAAATTTATGGAACGGAGATTGTTATTTGAACCATTGAAACTTTCCCAGCTTTATCTTTTGATCCAAAAAACCAGCGTTCTGTTCCCGATTGATTGCGTAAAGTCATAGTGAAATCCTTTTCGCAGTGACTTGTGCTTGCTCCAACTTCAAAAGTTGAAACAATATGTGAACTTGCAGATCCATCATATGCTACCTCAGAAAACACTGTGCTCAAATCGTGTTTTGCTTTGTCTGCAATAAGGCCCACCTTAAATTGTCCTCCAGGATATCCTGCACAATTTGCGGACACATATCCTGAGTCGGTTTTTAAATCAAGATGTGGCTTTTTGCCAACATTGCAACTTTGCATGGCAAGTAAGCTGAGGAGCAAAATAAAAATGGGGAAAATCACTTTTCTCATGTTGTGAAATTAACGAATTAGGGACCCAAAGGCAAGTGTCTTGTGATTGCTTGTGAAAAAGACACAGTTTCATAAAAGGGACCAGTGCAAATAACTTTTAATACATTCGTATACCAAAAACCTAAAAAAGCACAACATGAAAAAGTCCATTCTTTTCCTTTCCTTGAGTTTTATGATTAACCTAAACGTTAACGCGCAAAAAGCCAAAACGGAGGAACAAGTTGCAACTTTTGAAGATGGTACAAAAATTACCTATAGCGTTCTTGATAATGTTGGAGATGACCAATTGAGAAATAC
The DNA here is from genome assembly GCA_903873905.1 of uncultured Flavobacteriales bacterium. GTDB lineage: Bacteria > Bacteroidota > Bacteroidia > Palsa-965 > Palsa-965. The sequence continues at coordinate 89,567 of CAIQQJ010000131.1, read as the reverse complement.
CATTGCAGCTTTCAACCAAACGGATGACAGAAACATAAGTTGCATGAGTTTGATGTACGGACGTTTGAATCCTGATCGTTTTTATGCACATGGAGAACTCGGTTTCATGTTGGGTACTGGATTTGGAGGAATAAATGTTGGCGGCACTTATTTTTTGGGCGCATCAGAAAAAAATTACGAATTACCGATGTCAATAAGATCTAGTTCTAATGGACAAACGGAGACCAGATATGTAATCAAATCCCCTGCAGTAAAAAACAGACATTTTGGTGTGAATGTTGAGGCAGGATATAAGAGATATGCTGTTATGGATAATAATGTATCTGTGGAGGGGCGATCTTATGCGCTTACTTCCTTTTCATCCGGTGAAATTGCTTTGGGATTCGGATATCTTGCAACCAAACAAGCTTTATTCAAAGTTGACGGAAAATCTTACATGGGAGGATCTCATTTGTTTCATTTGACTGCAGATGTGTTGTTTTTTCCAGGGGCTAAATTTGCATATACAACAAGCGATAGTGCTTCGGCAGCTGTTCCGTTGGTTGGAGGGGATATTACCAATGGAAAAATTGGTTTTCGCTTGTTGCTTCAAGGGCAAACTGCCTTAAAGTTTAATAAGAAATCCAATCCTACAAGCAACTTCGGATTTTATTATCGTTTAGGTGTAATAAAATCTGATTTTACTGCTGCAGCTGGAGCGCAATTGACTTCCTCAGGAATTTGTGTGGTAGCTGGCCTGGGCTTTTTCTTTAGTTTCCTGTAAATCTGAAATTTTTCCGAGAAAAATTTTGGTTGACTTATTATTTATTCAACCTTTATTTTCTTTTGGTAATCTGTAGGCGCATCGCCTAGCACGCGTCACTTGTTCCTATCTTTGCATCCTCATGACGATCCGGGAAATTATCGGAATGTATGAGAATAATTCGCCACAAGCGAATGAACTGATACAGGAATTAAACAGGACAACAGCGGCAAGAATTCAATTGAGGGGAATGGCCGGTTCTGCAGGGGCTTTTATTGCCTCGTCGGTAATAAAAAAATCTTCTTCTTCGCATTTGTTCATTCTTCCGGATCAAGAATCAGCAGCCTATTTTTTGAATGATTTGGAAGGATTGCTAGAAGTGCGTGAAGAAGCCGATGATGTAAATAATTCCATACCACTTTTCTTTTTCCCTGCGTCCTATCGCAAACCTTATCATGTGGAGGAGACCGATAATGCGAATGTGTTGTTACGCGCTGAAGTGTTAGATCGGATTCGCCGAGAGAAACGTGTTGCTGTTGTTACGTATCCTGGAGCACTTGCGGAAAAAGTGGTGACGCGGCAATTGCTCGAAAAAAACACCTTGCAATTAAAACGAGGAGAAAAAGTTTCAATTGCATTTGTAACAGATTTGCTTTTTGAATATGGATTTGATCGTGTGGATTATGTTTATGAAGCAGGACAATATGCAGTGCGTGGTGGAATTGTAGATGTATTTTCATTCGCGAATGAATATCCGTATCGAATAGAATTTTTTGGTGATGATGTGGAATCCATTCGAACATTTGATACGCTCACGCAATTGTCTGTGAAAAATTTGGATTATCTGACGATTATTCCAAATGTTCAAGGAAAATTATTGATTGAAAACCGCGAATCCTTTTTTGATTATTTTTCTTCTGCTGTTCATGATTCAAGCGGCGCATTAAATGCAATCTGGATTTCCGATGTGGAAGGAACAGAAGGTTTGATTGAAAAGGAATATGAATTCGCGCAGAAAGCATTCGCTGAAGAAACTGAAAATTCTCCAGTCAGACATCTTTCTCCTTCTGAACAATATATCAATGGAGAAACTTTCCGAAAGGAAATATTGAGTTTTTCATTGGTAGAATTCGGAAATCGGTTTTTGCTGCAGGATGCCTGTAAAATTGATTTTTCAATTTCTCCCCAGCCGTCTTTCCAGAAAAATTTCGATCTCATCACACAGGCCATTGCAAAAAATTCTTCTGCTGGTTATAAGAATGTGATTTTTACGGATAGCGCAAAACAAGCCGAACGTTTATATAAAATCTTCGAAGATGTTGGGAGAAAATTGGATTATTCTCCTCTTGTGCATTCTTGTCACGAAGGGTTTATTGATCACACTTTAAAAATTGCTTGCTTCACCGATCATCAGGTTTTCGAACGCTATCATCGTTTCCGTTTGCGTGATGGTTTCCAGAGGAAAAAGGAAGCGCTCACAATAAAAGAATTGCGCGGATTGAATCCGGGTGATTATGTCGTTCATATTGATCATGGTGTTGGAAGGTTTGGTGGATTGGAAAAAATTGAAGCGGGCGGAAAATTTCAGGAAGCAGTTCGGTTGGTGTATCGCGACAATGATGTGTTGTATGTTAGCATACATTCCCTTCATCGCATTTCAAAATTTGCAGGGAAAGATGGGGAGGTTCCTCGGATTGATAAAATCGGTTCTGCAGCTTGGCAAAATGTAAAACAGAAAACAAAAGCACGCGTTAAGGAAATAGCATTTGATTTGATTAAACTTTACGCGGCAAGAAAAGCACAGGAAGGTTTTCAATTTGCTCCTGATAATTATTTGCAGAATGAATTGGAAGCGTCTTTTATTTATGAAGACACGCCCGATCAATTGAAAGCAATTAATGATGTAAAACGGGATATGGAAAACCCGCATCCAATGGATCGTTTGGTTTGTGGTGATGTTGGTTTTGGGAAAACAGAAGTTGCCATTCGTGCAGCATTCAAAGCAGCTTGCGATTCAAAACAAGTTGCTGTTCTCGTTCCAACAACCATTCTTGCAATTCAACATTGGAAAACATTTTCAGAACGCTTGAAAGATTTTCCAGTGAAAATCGATTACATCAATCGTTTTCGTTCTGCAAAAGAGAAAAAAGAAATTCTCGCAAAATTAGGAAGAGGAGAAATTGATATTCTCATTGGGACACATGGAATTGTAGGGAAAGAAGTGAAGTTCAAGGATCTTGGTTTACTCGTGGTGGATGAAGAACAAAAATTCGGAGTAGGAGTGAAGGACAAATTAAAATTACTCAAAACAAATGTCGACACACTCACACTAACCGCCACACCAATTCCAAGAACATTGCAGTTTTCCCTTATGAGCGCGCGTGATCTCAGTATTATCAATACACCACCACCCAATCGTTTTCCTGTTCAAACGGAGTTACACACCATGAGCGAAGAATTGGTTCGTGATGCGGTGATGTTTGAAATTCAAAGGGGCGGACAGGTATTTTATGTACACAATCGTGTTGCGAATATTCTTGAAGTGGCAGGAATGATTCAACGTCTTTGTCCAGATGTGCGCGTGGGTGTGGGACATGGACAAATGGATGCGCACAAATTGGAAAATGTGATGGTAGATTTTATTGAGGGAAATCTTGATGTGTTGGTTTCCACAACAATTATTGAATCAGGTTTGGATATCAGTAATGCAAATACCATCATCATCAACGATGCGCATTTGTTTGGTTTGAGCGATTTGCATCAAATGCGTGGAAGGGTTGGGCGTTCAAACAAAAAAGCCTTCTGTTATCTTTTAACACAACCAATGTATTTGCTCACTTCCGAAGCGCAGCGGAGATTGAAGGCCATCGAGGAGTTTTCCGATCTCGGAAGCGGATTTCACATTGCTTTACGCGATTTGGATATTCGTGGCGCAGGAAATTTGTTGGGTGGAGAACAAAGCGGATTTATTTCCGACATCGGTTACGATATGTACCAGAAGATTTTGGATGAGGCGATTCGTGAATTGAAAGAAACGGAATTCAAGGAATTATTCAAGGAAGAAGAGGAGTTGCGCGAATTACGCAAAGATGACAAATCTGCTAAACACATTGGTGTATATGTTCGCGACACACAAATCGACACGGATCTTGAAATATTAATTCCTGACGGATACATTGACAACATCACAGAGCGGCTTTCGCTGTACCGTCAACTTGATGATACAGAAACAGAAGATGATCTCGGAAGATTCGAATCGAATTTGCGTGATCGTTTTGGTCCAATTCCAGAACAGGTAATCGAATTGATTGACACCATTCGCTTGCGTTGGTTGGGAATGGATATCGGTTTGGAACGGTTGGTTTTGAAAAATGGAAAGATGACGGGATATTTTATTCAGAATAAAAATTCTTCTTATTACCAATCAGAAGCATTTACAAAAGTGTTGAAGTTCATACAATCCAATCCACGCGCATCGAAAATGAAAGAGGTAAATAATAAATTGACCTTGAGCTTTGAGAATGTGAAATCAGTGAAAGATGCAATTGGAAAATTAAATCCTATTGTAATTTAATAATCTCCGCGTTTCTCCGCGCCATTTTGCCTCTCCGCGTTAAAAAATCAATTCAAAGAAAGGCCATCATTTCAAATCTTCCAACGCGGAGGCACTGTGGCGCTGAGATTCGCTGTGAAAGAATTATTTTATTATGGAAAAAATTTCAATCAACAATCCACAACTACAATCAAAAATTCTTTCACAATCCTCTATCCATCCGCTTATAAAAACTCATCAACACAATGGAGAAGACGATGGAAATGATTGCATCTCCTCTGGAAACCATTCCAAAATCATTCAGTAGTGTTTGCGCCAAGATTTTTATAATGGTGACATATGTAAATAATTCTGCCCCCCATTTTTTCATGTGCCACACACCAACAATCGAAATGAAACGAAGTGAAATGATCATCCCATAAACAATCGGATACCAACTCGCCACGTCACGAATGCTGGGAGCGGAAATGGCAATGATCTGTCCTGCGGAAACAATAAATCCAACAACACCAAGTATTGAAATGATTCGAGGACGTTTTCTGATTACGTGGGCCATTGAAAAATTTTGAATTTTGAATTTTGAATTTTGTTTTTTGGAATTTGGCTTTTTATTTTAGTTGCTTCGAATCGCTTCTACCGGATCCAATTGTGCTGCGGAATAGGCAGGAATAAATCCAGAAATTATCCCAATCAAAATTGAAATCGTTAATCCCAATGAAATGTTGTTGAAGGAAAGAACAAATCCGAAATCAATGAATCTATTCGCAATTAATACCAATACCCAATCCAACAACAATCCAATTATTCCTCCGAACAAACATAAAACAACTGATTCCGCCAAAAATTGCATCAGAATAAACCAACTTTTCGCTCCAAGCGATTTCTGAATTCCAATCTGACTAGTCCGTTCACGCACCGAGACAAACATGATATTCGCAATTCCAAATCCTCCAACTAGAATGGAGAATGCTCCAATGATCCAACCCACCGTTCCAATCACACCAAACACAGATTCCATCGGTCCCGACAAAACACTCACTTCATTCAATGAAAAATTATTTTCTTCTCCTGGTTTTAATCGTCGCAAACTACGCATCACGCCAGTCAATTCATCTTTCAAATCCGCTGTACTCACATTTTCTTTCACCTTCACCATAATGAAAGGATCCACTTCATCCTTTTCAACTTCCATTACTGTGCGTGCGAAATTCAGCGGAATCAAAACATTATTGTCGTTGCTGTTTCCCATCATGCTTTCGCCTTCCTCTTTGAAAACGCCAATGACAGTAACCTTTCTTCCAAGTATTTTTATTTGTTTGCCAATCGGATCTTCATCATGAAAAACTCCGGCAGCAATACTGCTTCCTATGATGGCAACAGAACTTCCAACACCACATTCCTGCTGTGTAAAATATCGGCCTGCTGAAAGATCAAAAGTCTTTACTTTATTGTACTCAAAGGTTGTTCCTACCAATGAAGCATTTTCGATAAAGGAGGTTTTGTAATAAACAGTCGCTCTCGAATTGGCATTGTAAACAACCGCCTCAGCAGTCAACAACCTTCTTCGAACTTCATCACTTTCTGCAATTTTTGGAACTGGCCGATTCAAGTATTTCCACCAAGCATATTCACCACCGCCTTCTGGAACCCAAGGCCATTTCTGAACAAAAACCACATTATCGCCAAGCGATTTCACACTGCTTCTGATCTTATTGGCCATCGAATCAACCGCCGTAAACACAGCGATAATTGCAAAAATGCCAATCGTAATTCCCAAAAGCGACAACATGGTCCGCAAACGGTTTACCCGCAAGGCATGAAATGCAAATAGCACACTTTCTTTGAGTAGTGTTAGGAATAACATGCGGTAAAGTTAGCTAGGAGTAGGGAGTTAGGAGTTGGGAGATCAAAATATTCTAATAAATCTTTGCGAACATTGCGCCATTGGGGGTAATTTGGGAGCGCACCACCTGCGGCATCAAATTTCCGTTTGGTCCCGTCTTCCGCTATACTCCTCGTTCCATGCGCAATCCAGCGCAACTGCGGGGTGCCGCTACAGCCGGGGCTATGAAATCAACGCATTCGGCACAGTAAATTCTCTTCTCAAAAACACATATAGGGGAATTGTATTGATGAAATAGAAATCCTCGAACACTTGTCCGTTTTCAAATTTTAATTCGCATTGAAAAACGATTTTTGGTGAAGGAAATTAAACTCCGAAAATCGAAGTTTATCAACAAGAAAAGTTTTTTTTAACATTGGGGAAAATTGGGGATTTCATCGTTTTTCACCCCGCTAAAACTCTTAGCTTTGGCTACTATTTCCCGATAAATATTATGAGCGGCCAAAAGAAAATAAAAAACGCACTGATTTCTGTCTTTTACAAGGATAATCTTGAACCCGTCATTCGTAAACTGAATGAACTGGGTGTTGGACTTTATAGCACAGGAGGCACACAAGCTTTTATTGAGAAGCTTGGAATTCCTGTTACACCTGTTGAAACGCTCACCTCCTATCCTTCCATTCTCGGTGGAAGAGTAAAAACACTTCATCCAAAAATTTTCGGTGGAATCTTAAGTCGTCGCGAATTACAATCTGATATTGATCAACTGGAAGAATATAAAATTCCTGAAATCGATTTGGTGATTGTTGATTTGTATCCTTTCGAACAAACCGTTTCCTCAGGTGCTGCCGAACAGGACATCATCGAAAAAATTGACATCGGTGGAATTTCATTGATCCGCGCTGCAGCAAAAAATTTCGCAGATGTTATCATTGTTTCTTCCCGCGATGATTATCCTTCCTTGTTGGAATTACTCAACGACAAAAACGGAAATTCAGATTTATCCGACAGAAAAAAATTCGCAACAAAAGCTTTCGCTATTTCTTCCAATTACGATACCGCCATTTTCAATTGGTTCAATGCCGATGAAAGTGAATTGGTTTTCCGTCAAGCTGAGAATGGTGGAAAAGCATTGCGCTACGGAGAAAATCCGCATCAACAAGCAAAATTTTTCGGCGATCTGAATGGCATGTTCGAACAGATTTCAGGAAAGGAACTTTCCTACAATAATTTGCTTGATGTTGATGCTGCCGTAAATCTTATTGCCGATTTCAACGAATGCACATTTGCAATTATCAAGCACAATAATGCCTGCGGTTTGGCTTCTCGCGATTCGGTAGTAGATGCTTGGAACGCCGCATTAGCTGCCGATCCTGTTTCTGCCTTCGGAGGAATTTTAGTTTGCAACAGAAATATTGATTCCGTTGCCGCCTTGGAGATCACAAAAATTTTCTTCGAAGTGATTATCGCTCCTTCATTCGATCCAGCTGCATTGGAAATCCTTAAGCAAAAACAAAACAGAATCATACTTGTACAAAAACAAGTGAGTCTTCCGAAAACGCAATTTCGCTCTTTACTCAATGGCGTAATTACTCAAGACAAAGATCTGCGAACAGAATCAACTGCCGATATGAAGCCAGCTACAAAAGCTGTTCCTACTGCTGCTGAATATGATGATTTGGTTTTCGCAAATAAACTTGTCAAGCATACAAAATCAAATACAATTGTCTTTGCAAAAAATCGCCAGCTTCTCGCAAGTGGCACTGGACAAACATCACGTGTTGATGCATTGCGACAAGCCATTGATAAAACGAAAGCTTTTGGTTTTGATCTTCATGGTGCAGTAATGGCTTCCGACGCGTTTTTTCCTTTTCCAGATTGTGTGGAAATTGCGGATAAAGTTGGAATACACGCAGTCATTCAACCAGGCGGATCAATCAAAGACAAAGATTCCATCGCGTATTGTGACGCACACAATATGGCAATGGTTTTCACAGGAAACAGACATTTCAAACATTAATAAAAAATTTCAAATTTCAAATTCCAATAAATATAAATCACAAATCACAAAAAACAGAATTCAAAATACAAATGACATCATCCAAATAGCAAGTAGTTTATGAATCACAAACTCCGAATCACAATTTTGGAATTTGTTTTTTGAATTTGGAATTTGTGATTTATTTTTTTGACTTTTTTAATATTATGGGAATATTTAGTCTCTTCACGCAGGAAATAGCAATCGATTTAGGAACTGCTAATACCATCATCATTCACAATGACAAAGTTGTTGTGGATGAACCTTCAATTGTTGCAATTGATCGCGCTTCAGGAAGAATTATCGCGGTTGGAAAGCAAGCGATGTTGATGCATGGTAAAACGCACGAAAACATAAAAACAATTCGCCCATTAAAAGATGGAGTAATTGCAGATTTTCATGCCGCAGAACACATGATTCGCGGCATGATAAAAATGATTAATCCAGGAAGAAAATTATTTTCGCCTTCTCTGCGAATGGTAATTTGTATTCCTTCTGGAATTACCGAAGTTGAAAAACGAGCGGTAAGAGATTCTGCAGAACACGCAGGAGCAAAAGAAGTTTATCTGATTCATGAACCAATGGCTGCTGCAATTGGTATTGGCATTGACGTTGAAGAGCCAATGGGAAACATGATCATCGATATTGGAGGTGGTACTTCTGAAATTGCGGTCATTGCTTTGGGTGGAATTGTTTGTGATAAATCCATTCGTATTGCAGGTGATGAATTCACAGGAAGCATTGAAGAATACATGCGTCGTCAACACAACATTCTCATTGGAGAAAGAACAGCAGAGCGAATTAAAATTGAAGTGGGTGCTGCAATGGCGGAGATTGAAAATCCACCACCGGATTATCCAGTACATGGAAGAGATTTGATGACAGGTATTCCAAAAGAGATTTACGTTTCTTATGTGGAAATCGCTCATGCTCTTGATAAATCAATTTCAAAAATTGAGGAAGCTATCCTCAACGCACTCGAGATGACACCGCCGGAACTTTCGGCCGACATCTACCGCACCGGAATTTATCTTGCTGGTGGAGGTTCACTGCTTCGCGGTCTCGACAAACGGATTTCACTTAAAACGAAATTGCCGGTTCACGTCGCGGAAGATCCATTGCGCGCAGTTGCTCGTGGTACAGGCATTGCGCTGAAAAATATCGACAAGTTTCCTTTCCTTATTAAATAGCGGAAAAGTGATGAAGTAATTAAGTGATGATGTGATTGGGGGTTTTGAAATTTGTTAAGAAAAGTATTTAGCAGAATCATTAAACATCAAAAACAAACCTAATCACTTAATTACTTCATCACCCAGTCACTTCATCACCCAATCACTTCATCACCCAATCACTTAATTACCCAATCACCCAATCACCCAAAGTAAATGCGCAATCTTGCGGTTTTTGTAATACGTAATTATTTCTTTCTGCTTTTCCTTTTTCTGGAAATCCTTTCAGTCTATTTTATTGTTCAAAGGAATTATTTCCAACACACTAGTGCTGTTTCCGCGGCAAATTGGTTTACAGGTTCGATTTATCAAGCAAGAACAGATTTTTCAGAATATCTCGATTTGAAAGAACAAAATAAAATTCTATCAACGAAATTGGCTGATCAATTGTCAAAACAAAATTCTTCTTGGATGTTTTATTCCGCTCATGGAACTATTTATAACGACACGATCTACAAACAGCGTTATGAATATTTGCCTGCTGAAGTAATTGACAACACGGTCACATTGAGAAACAACTACATCATTTTAAATCGCGGAAAATTGCAAGGTGTTTTGCCTGATATGGGTGTTGTGTGCGGGCAAGGAGTGGTTGGAATTGTGCGTGAGGTTTCCGATAATTATTGTGTGGTCATGTCAATTTTACACAGCGACACAAAAATTTCTGCTAGTCTGAAAAAGGATGGAAGTTTTGGAAAATTAACCTGGGATGGTGGAAGTTACCAATATGCAACACTTGCGGACCTTCCAGATTTTTCGAAAATAGCAAAAGGAGATACTTTGATTTCCAGCGGACTTGGGGATGCATTTCCGGAAGGAGTTCCAGTTGGAGTTGTAAAATCTTTTGAATTCAAGCCAGGTGAAAAAACATATTCTGTAGAAGTAAAATTAGGAACTGATTTCAGGAAATTGCGACATGCCTTTATTGTAAAAAGTTTGATGCGAGTGGAACTAGACGAGTTGCGCAAAAAAGCGGGGGTGGAAAATGGTAAATGATCTTGTAAGACATATCATGCGTTTCATTCTTCTTGTGGGAGCGCAGGGGCTTATTCTAAAAAATGTGGAGCCTGGGCTTTTCATCAATCCGTTCTTGTATATTTTATTTTTAATTCAATTACCATTCGAAACACCACCTTGGGTAACATTAGTAATTTCTTTTCTTCTCGGATTTTTTGTTGATCTTTTTTATGGAACTCTAGGAATGCACATGGCAACATGTACGCTAATTGGATTTTTGCGACCGAAAATTTTGAGTTTCATGGCGCCGCGCGATGGTTATGAATTCGGATCACAACCCACGATGCAGGATATGGGACGTGCATGGTTTCTCACGTATGCCATAATTATTATTGTGATTCATCATTTCATTTTGTTCTATCTTGAAATGTTCAGTTTCCGTGATTTCTTTTCCACCTTACTCCGCGTAATAATAAGTTCCGCGGCTACTTTGCTGCTTGTTTTTGTAACGCAATTCCTTTTTTATCGTACCAAACAAACAACATGAATCCGGGAGCACGTCGTTACATCCTTATTGCCTTTGCCGGGATAGTTGCCTTATTATACATCCTCCGACTTTTTTATGTACAAGTTGTTGATGATCAATACAAACTCTCCGCACAAAATCAGGCCTTCCTTTACGTAACCGATTATCCTCCGCGTGGAAATGTTTTTGATCGCAATGGAAAACTGCTTGTTATCAATCAGGTTGCTTATGATTTGATGGTGGTGCCGCGCGACATGAAGGGTTGCGATACGGTTGGTTTGTGCAAGATTCTGAATATTACCAGAGCTGATTTTGATGCCAAGCTTATTAAATTCTCAGGAAGTTTAAAAGAAGCTTCAAAAGATTATCGTACGTATATTTTCGAAGGACAAATGTTGCCGGAACTAAATGCGCGAATACAGGAACGACTTTATAAGTTCACGGGATTTTATGTTCAAGCGCGTACGGTTAGAAAATATAATTATCCAGTTGCCGCGCATTTATTGGGTTATGTTGGTGAGGTGAGTCAGGGAATTGTAGATACTTCCTCCTATTACAAATCGGGCGATTATATTGGCAAAAGTGGAATTGAAAAGAGTTATGAAGAAGCCTTGCGAGGAAAAAAAGGTGTACAAATAAAAATGCGCGATGTTCACAACAACATCAAGGGCAGTTATAAAAATGGCTTGTATGATACAGCTTCTGTTCGTGGATCGGATTTAGTGTGTACGCTTGATGCCGAATTGCAATTGTTGGGAGAAAAATTAATGCAAAATAAAAAAGGGGGCATTGCAGCAATCGATCCTTCTACTGGAGAAATTTTAGCACTCATTACAAGTCCTACATATGATCCGAATTTATTTGTTGGACGTGATTTTTCGAAAAACTATACAATTCTTCATGATGATTCGATTGGAATTCCATTGCTTAATCGCGCATCACAATCCTATTATCCTCCCGGGTCAACATTTAAATTGATGGATGCTTTAATCGGGCAGCAAGAAGGCGTTCTTACACCTACCACTTTATATCCTTGTCATTCAGGTTTTACTTTGAATAAGGGAATGCCCGGTTGTCACGCGCATGGCAGTCCATTGAATCTTGATGGTGCAATTTCTCAATCCTGCAATTCCTATTTTTCGTGGGTGTTCAAAACCATTATGGACAATCCAAAGTTTCATGGCAATACACAAGCTGCTTTCGAAAATTGGAGAAAATATATTTTGAGTTTTGGTGCAGGACAAAAATTGGGATCTGATCTTCCCTTTGAAATGAAGGGAAATATTCCAACTGTAGAAACCTATAATGGAATTTTCGGAAAAGGCTGGCACACAATGAACGTTATTTCACTTGGAATAGGTCAAGCTGAACTAGGCTTGACTCCTTTGCAAATGTGCAACGTAGTGTGTTCAATTGCCAATCGAGGATATTTTTATACGCCACATGTTATTCGAAAAGTAGGAAATGGAAATCCTTTGGAAAAATGGGATTTGAAGCATTATACACTTGTTACCAATCGCGAATATTATGAAAGTGTAATTTCGGGTATGGCAAATGTTTTGATTACGGGAACAGCGCGTGCTTCGGCGGTTCAAGGAATTGATATTTGTGGAAAAACAGGGACAGCCCAAAATCCGCATGGCGACAATCACTCTGTATTCGTATGTTTTGCTCCTCGTGTTAATCCAAAAATTTGCGTTGCGGTGCTTGTTGAAAATGCGGGGCAGGGTGCTTGGTGGGGTGCCCCAATTGCAACCTTGTTGGTCGAACAATATTTGAAAGGAAAGATTACCGATCCTTCTCGTTTGATAATTGAAAAACGAATGGAGGAAAGTGATTTGATCCACATGGATCCTAAAATAAAAAAGACTAATCCTGCTTTTTGGGAATGAGAGAAAAAAGCGACAGCATATTTTATAATGTCGACTGGTTCACAGTTGGGATATATCTTGTGCTGATCATCATGGGATGGATGAATATTTATTCCGCCGTTTATGATGATGTCAAGAGTAATATTTTTGATCTCAGTCGACTGGAAAGCAAACAGATGATTTTCATTTTTGTTTCCATGGCTTTGGCATTTTCAATTCTTGTAATCGATGCATCATTTTTTACGGCAACAGCATATATATTATTTTCAGGAATTATACTTCTCAATATTGCTGTCAGATTTTTAGGGACTGATATTAGAGGCTCACATTCTTGGTTCAAATTCGGTTCTCTTAGTTTACAACCTGCTGAATTCGCCAAATGGGCCACAGGTCTCGCAATTGCTAAATATTTGAGCGGTGTAGGAAAACAGGATTGGCTTACAAAATTAGCAGTAACTCTTGGGTTCATTGCATTACCGGTTTTTGTTATTGTCGTGTTGCAGAATGAAACTGGTTGTGCTTTGGTTTTTGCAGCTTTCATTGTTGTCATGTATCGTGAAGGAATTATTCCTGGAATAATCTTGGTGTTCGGTATTCTAGTTGCTATTGCTGTTGTCGTTGGATTGAAGTATCCCAATCATCTTGCCATCTTTTCATTGATCTTACTCGTCATTGGTGGAATTAGGTTATTGTTGGTGCGTAGAACGACAAAACAAATATTATTCACTTTTGGAATTGTTGCGGTTTTTTCCAGCATGTATCTCGTCTCAGGAAAAGTGATGGAAAAATTGCCGGAACATCAAACAGGTAGAATCAAATCGTGGTTGGGGCTTCCTGTGTCACGTCAAATGGAAGATCGTTTTGGGTACAATACAAAACAGTCAATGATTGCAATTGGCTCAGGTGGATGGTCTGGAAAAGGATATTTACAGGGAACACAAACCAAATTTCGTTTTGTACCAGAACAGGAAACTGATTTTATTTTTTGCACAGTAGGAGAGGAGTGGGGCTTTGTAGGAACTTCTGTTGTGATCATTCTCTACCTCGTACTTATCATGAGGCTCATAATAATGTCGGAGCGACAACGTTCCGACTTCACGCGGATATATGGCTATGGTGTAGCGGCTGTTTTTTTTATTCACCTTGTTGTGAATATTGGAATGACAATAGGCTTACTCCCTGTAATCGGAATTCCACTTCCATTTTTCAGTTATGGAGGATCTTCGTTAATCAGTTTTACAATTTTACTTTTCATTTTTGTAAAACTTGATTCTCAAAGATTGTTGGTGCTGAGATGACTTCGATACACCTCAACCGATGGCTATCGGTTGAGGCACTCAGTCTGACAAGGTTGTTTTGTCCGACTGATGGCTATCGGTTGAGGTGCCCAGTCTGATATTATTTGTCAGACTGAGTGTTTTTCATTTTTGTCAACAGAAATGTTTTCATCTGCAATAGAAATCTTGTCTGACAAAAAGGGAAAATGTATCGAAGCTGACAAAAAAATCTCCCCATTTCGGAGGAGACTTTTCAAAAAAAGTAAGATTGAAATTTTCAAAGTCCCTCTCCTTTTCGGAGAGGGACTTTGGGTGAGGTGCCTAAAAATGTTTAGCGCGATTATCTGTTACGTCTGCTTTGTCTTTCAAAATATCAGCGGCAGTTTGATCGGCTCTAGAGGCCATGCCTTGAATCAATTGAATTTGTTTGGATTTCAAATCCGTTATTGGAGCAGGTTTTTGAACGCTTTCCAATTGAACTACATAAACTCCCATTGTGCCTTTAATTGGTGCAGAAAGTTTTCCAGGTGCAAGTGTTGCAAGTGTTCCAACAACAGCTCCTTCATAACCTGCTCCTTGCATGTATGGTGCAGCAAATGTTACGTTAGCGCCAGGTTGAACTGGGATTTTTGCATTGGCACCCCACTGATCAATAGAAGTTCCTTTTTGTTTGTTGAGTTCATCAATAAATTGTTGCGCTTTTTTCTGTTTGCGAACTTCAAGCAAACAAATTTCCTGTACCGATTCATCATTGAAAGGTTTGAATCCTTTATTGAGAATTTTTGTAAGGTTACAAACCAAATAACGATTGGTGCTTTGGAAGGGTTGAGAAACCGTTCCAACTATAGTTTTATTATCGTACATCCAACGCGTAATTTCTTTTGGATTATCAATTCCACTAATTGATTTTGTGTTTTCCAAAACCTGATCAGCTTTCAAAACTTGCATGTTATCTTTTTTGACAGCAGCGTCAAAAGCTTCTCCAGTAATATTTCTACCGGCAAATTCTGATGCTTTATTATAGACCGATCTGATTGTTGATTCGGAAGGTTCTACTTTTTTGTCAATGGCAACAACCTGCACTTTCGCACTTGCTTCAGATTTGTCAATGACTTGAATAACGTGATAACCAAAAGAAGTTTCAACTACAACTGTTGCTCCTTTTGCATTATTGAAACCAGCATCTTTGAATTCTTTTACGAATCCGCTTTCTGGAGTGAACCATCCATAATCTCCTTTGTTGCCTGATTTGGAACCTGGATCATCAGTCAGTTTTTCAACGATGTCTTCCATTTTGGTTCTACCAGATTTTACAACACGAAGAATACTATCTGCTTTAGCTTTCGCTTGTATTTTAGAACGTGTGATTTCTGGTGCTGCGCGTTCACCTCCTTTATAGGTAATTAAGATGTGACGAACTTTACAAGAATCAACGGATGTTTTTTGTCCAAGTACTTTGTACAAGGAAATATTTTCTCCTGTGCTAAATGGTCCTAGTACATCTCCAATGGATGCTTTAAGAAAAGAGCTATCAGAACCTGCAGGGAATTGACCAGGATGTAAATATGTTTTTGCATAAGTTCCCGATTCATTCATTGCAACAACATAAGCAGAATCTTCAACAGCTTTTTTGGATTTGAATTCAGTAACAAGATTTTCCATGTCCTTGCGTTGACTTGCGATGTCATCTGCGGAAGGGAAAACATCAAATGCCACATACTCCATGCTGCGCATGTTATCGGCTTGCTTGAATTTCACTTGATTTGCATTGTAATAATCAGTCAATTCAGCATCTGTACATTTAATGGTTGAATCGCCAATTTCACTGAATTTTTTTACGATGAACTTGAAATTGTATTTTGTGTTTTCATCAGCATATTCATGTTTTGCTTCTGAAGAGGTAACGTAAAATCCTTTGCGTAGAAGTGTGTTGTATTTTTCATGCAAAAGATATTTGCGCATGTCACGCTCAATTTGTGCCCACTGAACTTCTGTTTCCGCTGGCATCTTTTTTACAAAATCACGAATTTTTTGTCCGCTGAGTGTTCCATCCGCTCCCGCAAATTGTGGATTCACTTGTCCTGTTTGACGATCCTGAAAAAACTGATTCATGTAGGAAGAAGGATGATCACCGTACATCTGTTCAGCAAGTTCATCATCAGTAACAGTGATGCCAAGTGTTGAGTATTGCGGCTCAAAAATATATTTGTCAATCATCTCTTGCCAAATACCATCTGACAATTGACTTTGCTCTTGTTCAGTCAATGTTTTTCCGGCACTGTATTCATCCAGTTTTGCGCGGTATTCATTGATAGTTATAGTGTGGCCGTTAATGACTCCGACACTATTGTCACCGCCACTGCCGCCGAAAAGGCCACGTTGCGAATTGAACAAATCAGTTAAAACGAATGAAAGGAGCGCAAGAAAAATAATTCCGACCAAAAGGCCGACGCGACTCCGAATTGATGAAAGAATGGTCATGATTGTATATTTAATAGAATAGGGTGGCGAAGATACGATTTATGGGGAAAACAGGGAATATTTGATTGAGGAAATTAGGTAATTGGGTAATTAGGTGATTGGGTAATTGGGCTAACTGGGGGAACTGGGGTAATTTGGGAAAATTCATTTTCGAACCATCCACCCTAAATAACCTCAATTAACCTAATCACTTTCCATTCCCATCCATTTTTTCCTGCTCTTGAAGCTTTCTTTCCACATGGCGATTGAAACGGCGGCGAAGGCTGTACATGATGCCTGCAAATAAGGTTACCATCATTGCAAAAGTGCCATTATCCTCGTTTTTCATTATGAAGAAATAGGCTGTCACCCCTGCACAAAGAATGGCAAGAATCATCCAGATGTATTCGGTTAATCGCAGATAACGTTTCATTTTTCCTTATTTTTTATCCACATCGGGTAAGGCAATGATGCCCCTTGGGTGGGTAATTGTATAATCTTCAAATAGCTCATCCGATTCAAGACCATCGCCATAAATGATCTGGCTGCCAGTCGTTATTGTAACATAAGCATCGGTATGAATTCTTTTTTTGGCTTGTTCCCAAATGAGATGTTCTGTTTCCAGCTTTTCACCTTTTGTATTGACAAAAACGACCTTGCCTTTTGCCTCCATAATCTGCTCAGTTTTTTTGTAGACGGCATAATTGGAAGAAAGATATCCATCGATTTTTCCAGAGTCGTTATAAAATTCCACCTTAATTCCTTTCGGCATTTCCTCGTATGGACTCGGGCCCTCGAATTCATTCAATTCGGGAGCGGTAATGTGAAATTTTATTTTGGCGGAATCGGAATAGATCGCATCCACATTGTGCTCTGTGAGCAGCGGGAGATTTTCTTTTTTGGTAATAGAATTCACCTTGGCCGGATCGTTTACACAAGCAGCACTCATCAGCAATAAAACTGAAGCGAAAAAAAGAAAATGTTTTGTATGAAGCATTGCGCCTTTGCGCTTAGTCGTACTTGTAATGTGAGAACCAGCGGTCATTAATTGTAAAGCCGACAGTCACACGGAAAAAATCTTCACGAATAAGGTCTTGTTGTGTTGTTCCGCGAAATCCGTATTCAAAATTGACAGTTGCGCGCGAAACAGGTTCACTCAATTTTGTGCGGTATGGAACAGGGAAAGACATTCCGAAATTCACAGAGTTTTCAGTGAGGCGTGTGTTGTGTAATTCCAATGAAGTTTGGTAATAACGCACTCCCAAACGATATTGTACTGCACTCATGTATTTACCACGTCCATTTTGTTTTGGCTGCAATTGGAATCCTGCGGTAATGCGTTGTGAATTTTTCAATCCGTAATTTACATTTCCAGCACTTGCTTGACTCCACATTTGTGTCATGTAGTCCGCTTGGAACATCCATTTGTAATCTTTCTTAAGTGCAAATCCCAAACCATACATGGCAGGTATTGTAACTTGAGAAGGAATTTCACTTTTGTTCAAAACAGTATCTCGGAATTGCTCGATTGTTCCAATCTGCTTATAGGTTTGTCCCAACCAATCATTTGCAACACTGATTTGTGTTGGCAAGGAAAATACCATTCCAAAAGAAACACGAATGCCAGGATAATGAATAAATATTTTTGCAGTGTCTGATTTGTGATTTTGCAGATAAGTAAATTGATTGTGGAAAAACTTTCTGCTTGTAACACTTGAATCTGCCATATTCACATAAAGCGGATTTAATGATTTGCGGAAACGAAAAGAATACTGAATTCCATAATTCAAATATGCATCGTGGAAAACAGTGCGCTTGGTGATTTTTGTATTGAACAAAAGTGAATCGGTTGGGAAAACATCTCTTCGAACATTATTCAGTGTTCCGAATAAATAAGAAGTTTGAACACCAATGGAAATATTTGCAAGATTATTTCTGCAACGAGTTTGTTTTTTTATTCTTGAAGTATCACCTGCCGCTCTCAAGTTTTCATATTTGGTAGAAAGCAAATAATGACGTGGAGCTCCTGCAAAAGGACGAAATCCATTTGATAAAAAAACCTCATTCACACCACCTGATCCTTCGTATTTGTAAGTAACAGGTCCAACGCCAGCAACAGTGTCAGGAGTTGAAACATTATATCCAACGGAAGAATAAGGAACAAGTCCGAATCCAGCGCCCCACCATTTTGTTACGGGAAATGCAAGTGAAAAATTACCAAGTGTGGTTCTGTTGAATGTTCCTTTTTGAGTTGTATTGCTAAGTTGAACTGTATTACTCAAAAGGGAAATCTCATACGACACAAAACTATTTGAAGTCAGTGAAGAAGGATTTGAGAAATTGAAATATTGTGGAATCAATGAATCATTTCGAATTCCAATTCCACCTCCGCCCATTCCGGAATTTATCATCGCACCGTTCATTTGAAATTCCCCGATTCCAAATCGAGAATAAGGAGAAACAGTTTGAAGAACAGCGGGATTCTGCGCATGTAAATCTGAAAATAAATTCAGACAACATCCACCGATCAACACAAATTTCAAAACAGATTTAAAGCAGGTGGTTTGCGACATGGTATTCTAGAATGCTATAAAGCCCTTGAGCTACAAGATTTGGGCGTGCAAAGATGACATTTTTCAGGGCTTCTGCCAAAAGTGTGGCATCTCCACCGCCAATAACTGTATTCAGTCCGGGATATTGTTTGAGATAATGGTAAATCATTCCTTCCAATTCGGCCACAGTTCCATTGTAAACGCCTGAGCGCAATGAAGTCTCAGTTGTGGTTCCTGTCAATGGATGTTCGCCCTTGAGCTTAATAAGAGGGAGTTTTTGGGTTTTCTCATGCATTGCCTCAATACGCATGTGAAGGCCAGGAGAAATGGCACCTCCAAGGAAATTTCCATTTCCATCCACAACGTTATAAGTAATGCAAGTTCCAGCCACTATGGCCAAGACGGGTGTATTGGGAAAAAGTTGCCAAGCCTGAACCGCAGCCGCAATTCGGTCATAACCGAGGGTATCTTCAGTGGAATATTTATTGGTAATGGGAAGAGGTGTGGTAGGTCCGAGAATAATTAAGGGGAATAAAGGAGCCAATTCTGCAATAATATTGGGAGAATGGTTGACCACAGAACCGAGAATTGCACACTTTATGGGCTTGCTGGTGGAAAATGCAAGAATTTCTTCGGTAGTTGGTGCATCCAAATTTGTTTGTGCAAATACTTCACCATCGCGGTAAATAGTGGCTTTCAGGGCCGTATTGCCAAAATCGAGGACGAGTCGATATTCCATTTGACAGCAAAGCTAGGGAGAATGATGAGGAAATATTTCTCCTTTTTAAATTAATCAGTAGATTTGCCGCCCGATTGAGCTGATTCAAATTTTTCAGAGGACGTTTTTTCGGGAAGAGCCAAGAAAGTTTGGTTCTACAAAATGTTGGTTCGGTAGCTCAGTTGGTAGAGCAATAGACTGAAAATCTATGTGTCGACGGTTCAATTCCGCCCCGAACCACCATCATTAAGAAAAGCATCTCAGAAATGGGATGCTTTTTTTGTTTTTAAATTAATTGATAAAAATTCCCAAAAGCCCCGACGTTTCACTTAGCATCGTGGGATTTAGTGCAATCAAAAAAAGGCTGTCCAATTAAGAACAGCCTTCAAAATAAATTCCAAAATCATTTACAAATTACCCGCACTTGGAATGTCCGCAGCTCTTGCATTTCAAACAGCCTTCCTCAAACACTAATCCTTCAGGATCTCCGCACTCACCACATTTGTGATCCAATGCTTTTGTTCCGTCTGGAATATATTTTTTCAATGCTCTCTCCACGCCGGTTTTCCATGTGTTGATGGTGACGTTATCCAAATTCATGTTCTCAATTAAATCCACAACATGAATGATTGGCATTCCGTGACGCAATACGCCAGAAATTAATTTTGCGTAATTCCAATATTCCTTATTGAACGATCTCGACAATCCTTCAATGGTAACACGATAACCTTCTTTATCCTTGAATTGGAAATCGTATTGTTTTTTTCCTTCGTCGTTGAGGTTTTTCATAACCCAACCTTTTTCCACCCAAGAAGGAATCATAATAGAATCTTCCGCTTTTCCTGTGAACACTTCGTAAGGTTGACCATTCAACAAACCAACAACAGCAATCCACTTTTCATTTCCATTCATGAAACGCATTACTTCCGCATCCAATTTTTTCGGACGTTTCGGTGGTTGTGATTCAATGATATTATTTGTTGGTTTAACTTCTTTCTTATCATTAGAAACCAAAACGCCAGCTCTAGAACCATCTCTGTAAACGGTAATTCCTTTCAAACCTTTTTTCCAAGATTCAAGATAAATATCACTTACTGTTTGTTCTGTTACATCATTTGACAAATTGATGGTGCTGGAAATGGAGTGCGTGGTATATTTCTGAACGACCGCTTGCATTTCAACTCTTTGTTTCCAATCAATTTCCTGCGCTGTAGAACCGGCATAAGGACTTTTTGCAATATCCGTTTCACCAGTAACTTTCATCCAATTTTTCAAGGCATGATGGTAAACTGTGAATTCCTGCCAAGAATCGCCCATAGGATCAACGAAATCAACTTTGACTGTTTTGTCCTGTGGATTTACTTTTCTTCTTCTTGTATAAGAAAGCATGAAAACAGGTTCAATTCCTGAAGAGGATTGTGCGAGCATGCTTAATGTTCCTGTTGGAGCAACAGTGCTGATGGAAATATTTCTTCTTCCGAATTTCATCATGCGTTGGTAGATCGCAGGAAATTCATGTTGCATCATTCCAATGAATTCAGACGTGTTTTCAATAACTGGATTGAAGTTGTTGAATTTTCCGCGTTCAATTGCCATGTCAATAGAGCTGTCGAATTCAGCGGCACATTTTGCACGCATGATTTTCTCCACTTCTTCAATGGCTTCATTAGAATCGAATTTCAGATTGAGTGCAGCCATTGCATCTGCAAGTGCAGTGAATCCCAAACCTGTACGTCTTCCTTTTTTTCCGGAATCGTAAAGTAATTTCCAAGTGTCAATTTCAACTTGCTTGATGTAATCAGGCTCTTTGTCTTTTGCAACTTTTGCGAGAATGCGAGTGATGGCGTCCAATTCCAAATCAACCAAATCATCCATCAAGCGTTGCGCTTCATAAGTTACTTCAGAGAATTTTTCATAATTGAATTTTGCATTTTCCGAGAAAGGCTCTTCAACAAAATTGTAAAGATTCAAGGCAATCAAACGGCAACTGTCACCACCTTGCATTGCAATTTCAGAACAAGGATTGGTAGAAACGTTTTTAAATCCAGGATAAACTGATGAGGTGGAATATTTATGTTGACGATCCCAGAAAATCAAACCAGGTTCAGCAGTGTTGTGTGCACATTTAATGATGACATCCCAAAGTTCTTTTGCTTTTATCGTTTTAGTGAACTCTGGTGTTTCGCTGTCGATAGGGAATCTCAAGTTGTAATCTTCATTTTTCACTACAGCTTCCATGAATTCATCGGAAAGTCTTACGGAGATATTTGCTCCAGTTACTTTTGCCAAATCCTGTTTAACGGTAATGAATTTTTGAATGTCGGGATGCGCGATGTCTAATGTGATCATGAGTGCGCCTCTTCTTCCGTTCTGCGCCACTTCACGTGTAGTGTTGGAGAAACGTTCCATGAAGGAAACGGCTCCTGTAGTTGTTCCTGCAGCATTTGAAACACTCATGCCTTGTGGACGAACAGTAGAAAGATCAACTCCTACACCGCATCTTCTTTTAAAGAGTTGCGCCATTTGTTGATCGGTATAGAAAATTCCGCCATAGGAATCATAAATTTCCGGCAGTACGATACAATTGGAAAGTGATGCAATGACGTTTGGATTTCCAAGCGATGACATGACACTTCCTTGTGGAATTACATATTTGAATCCTTTGAATAATTCATAAATCTTTTCTTCGGAAAGGAATTCACGTTCTTGTCCATACTTAGATAGGTTACGTCTGTTTCCGTCCAATCTTGATTTGACTTTATATTCTTTTTCTTTGGAAGCAAATTCCTTTGCCATTCTCACGAACATATCGTTAGGAGTGGTTTCCAGAAAATTACCAGACTTATCTTTCATGGCATACTTATTCATCCAAGTGGATGCCGCCATTTCATCACCGTTAAAATATTCGACACACGCTTTGAACACTTCCTCATAGGAGAATCCGGCAGTGACAGCGTCCTTTCCTTTTGCTGTTTTTTTTGACATTTCAATTGATAGCATTAGTTGATGGATTAATATGTTTTATATGGGGGTATGAAATTTCCGATTTTGTGGATGCAAGGTATAAATTGGACAAAAAAACATAGAAAGGCTTTTCGAACAATTGCTTGGAATTATTAACACGCTGTGTTAACACTTTTTTGACTAAGTACGATTTGTCATGTTTCTGACGACTTTATCAGACCTTATTGAAAAAAAATGTTCAAAAAAAAACTCAAAACAATGTTTGCTGTCTTGAAAAAAAATTATTTATGTAAATGCTGGGAAATTTGAGGAAAAATCAAATTGGCGAAAGAAAGAATGAAATGCGAAAAAACTTGGCAAATTTTCGGTGATTGAACGGGTCGGTTCTTATAAAAAAAAATGGGCTAATCTGAGATTTCAGATTAGCCCACAGGGAAAAAAATAATTAATTGCCAGCTTTGAGAAGCATGGAGTGTTGTCTTCTGTTTTTTTCTTCAATGATCAATTTCAATTCGCGTCCCATTTGTCCTGAGATGGCAGTGTTCTCTTGCGCTCTACGTATAAGGTAAGGCACCACGGATTTCACAGGACCGTATGGTAAGTATTTTGTGACATTATATCCTGCGTCAGCGAGATTAAAAGTGATATGATCACTCATTCCATATAGTTGGGAAAAATAGACGTGAGGATTATCCTTGTCTATTTTCAGTTCTTCCATTTTTCCAATGAGATACATTGTACTGGCTTCATTGTGTGTACCTGCGCAAAGTGTAATGAGGTCAACATTTTCCAGACAAACGGCAACGGCTTTGTCAAAATCAATGTCGGTATTCTCCTTTGACGTTTGCATTGGCGATTTGTAGCCCATTTCTTTTGCTCGTAAATTTTCCCTTTCAAGATAGGCTCCGCGTACCAATTTTATTCCGATGAAATATTTTTCCTTTCGTGCATTTTCAATCAAGCGGTTCAAATATTCCAAGCGATCCCAACGATACATTTGTAAGGTGGTCAACACCACTGCGGCTTCATGATTGTATTTCTTCATCATCTGCTCCGCAATTCCATCAATGGCTTCTTGAATCCAGGTTTCTTCGGCATCAATATAAACTGGGATTTTACAGATGGAAGCTTGTTGGAAAATCTCATCCAACCTTTTTATGGAAGCATCATATTGCGTTTGTTCTTCCGGTGAAAGTTTTTCTTTGGCATTTATCTTTTCCAGAATGGAATGAGCCAAAATTCCTGTCAATTTTAAACACGTATAAGGAATAGCAGGATTTCCCTTGGCAAGACCGATGATTTTTAATATTTCGTTTTTTGTTTTGTCGAAATCCTCTGCGGTATCTTTCCCTTCAACAGAATAATCAAGAATGGATCCAACGCGCGAATGTTTCAGTTTCTTAATTGCAATCTGAGTTTCATCAAGCGATTCGCCCCCGCAAAATTGATTGAAAATGGTTGCTTTGATTGCTCCCTTGATAGGCAATCCAATCTTAAATGAAAATAAAGTAAGTTTTGAAAATATCTTTACCAGTAATGGTTTTCCCATCAACTTAAATAACCAAGTAGATTTTTTTAAAGCCTTGTCATCTTTTGCTGAGAATGCTTTTTCAGTGTCGCTAAAGGAAACTTCTTTAAATGGCATTTGCTGTTTTTTTAATTCAATTTATTTTTGGTTTTGAGATTTTTCCTCATTACCGAGCACGTCAAAAGTAATATGGAAATGGATGATACTAAGATAAAAAGGCGAATAAATTTCAGCGAAAAACTGTTTGGAGATCTTTAGAAAAAGAAGCACTGATTAAAAGTGATCGTAATCATGCATTTCCCCTTAGATATCGGAATATTGCTCTTAATGCAGGAAAGATGACCATCAGGAGTCCAATAAAAATCCCAATTCCTGCAAACGCAAAGACCGTGAGGTAGGGCGAAATATGTTGCATGATTTCCTGAAAGGTCAATTTATCCTCGATGACCATCTGCCCTTTTTCAGCACCGGCAAAAATCAGACTGATGAAGAATGTTAGGAGGGAAACATTGGTAATCCAAAAACCTGCTTTCACTATTTTTTGTTGCAGTGAATTGAACTGGGTTTTGGTAATGTCCTGCACAATATAAAAACAGGATGCGAGCAAAACCATAGTATTGATTCCAATCGTACTTCCCATCGCATGCGCAACGGTTATGTGCGTTCCATGTGTGAAAATATTTACAGCAGGAATGGAAATGGCAAGTGCGAGAACGAGGTTAATGAAAATCCAAATGTCGGAGGCTACCAGAAAACGGAAAGGTAGGATATGGAATTTTTTAACCGATTCTGTCAATGATTTTCTCCAGTTCCAGATTATTTTTGAAAGAATGATTAATTCGGTCATGCTCACTAAATAAGCAACGTTCCTAATCCATGCTGCAGAAGGAACAATGTAAATATGGTGCGCCCAACCAAAAAGCAAATTGGTTAGTCCAAGAAAATACATTGCAAATGACAATTTTGATTTTGCAACTGTTTTATCTCCACTGATTCGCTCCATGATAAAGAAAGCCGTTCCATAAACAAGCATATTCCATGAACCGACTAATGCTCCGTAGGCTTTCCATTGTGTGGTAATGTCACGCACAATATGGTCTCTGAAAAATGGGAATACCCAAAGGTAGGCTTCTGTAAATGTGAAGAAGAAAAAGAAAATTCCAGTTGCCCACATCCACAAATAAATGGGCCAATGGTAAATTTTTCCAACAATGGTTTTGAAATAATTTATTCCAAAAAGAATCCATGAAATAAAAATGGGAATGGAAAGTATCGGAGGGAATTCCCAATATTCTCTTCCACCAAATTTACCAATGAAATAACAAGTGAGAATCAGCACTCCTGTAATTAGAAAAATCCAGAAATGAATTCGTGCAAGTTTATCTGAGTATAATTCCAGTTTGACATGCTTTGGGAGAAAATAATAAATACCACCTATGGCGCTGAGAAAAATCCACGCCACAACAAGTGATACGTGAAGTGGCCTGCTTTTTACAAATGGGAATGAATCAAGAAAACCGGGAATGACAAATTGAAATGAACTTAGGCTTCCGAAAAAAAGTCCGCCCAAAAGTGAAATGAATGCAAGCCCGATAAAAACTATTCCTATTTCTTTTTTCATTTTGTTGCTTCACTTATCGTTCCGTCAAAATTAGTCTTGAATTTTTTTACTGGTGAAATGCCAGTTTTGTCAATGTAAGTTAGGAATTCTATCAATTCTTCCATTTTTTCTTCTGACAATTGGAAATTAGGCATTCGTTGTGAGCCCGCTTGCAAGAATGCTTTCGCGTAAATCGGTCCTTTTCCAGGCGTAGAAATTACGTTGGTCAGATCAGGCCCCATATAGCCGCCAAGTCCATAAATCTGGTGACATGCAGTGCAATTGTATTCCTGAAAAACCAGTTTTCCTTTTTTTGCTTTTTCAGTAAGCCAACGCTCACCATCGTCTTTGGATGTTCCGATTGTATCTACTGCAATTGTGTACAGGAAGAAAAAGGAAAAAAGAATTCCAAAAATAAGACGCTTCGTTTTTAAACTCATAAAAATCCTATTTGTCGGGTTTAAAAAACGAGATATGGAATAAATGATTTCATAAAAAGTGACAGTTTCGTCTATTACAAAAATAGGAGTATTATTTTGCTCCTTTTGCAAGAATCGACAATTTTTCCAAATCCAGAATTTTCAGCTTCTTCCTTTCGAATGAAATGATTTTTTCCTTTATGAGTTCAGAGGAAATTTTGTATAAATAGTTTTGGGTTGTACCGATAATGTTTGCTAAATCCTTTATGCTGTAATCAATATTTGTTTCTTTTTCATCCGCCGTTTCATCATTTCGTAGGGCAATAAGAAGTTCTGCCAAATGTGACTTTGTTTTTTTTTGGGCAATGCTTGTAATTCTTTTTTCTATGAAGTCAATTCGCTCACAAAAATATTCCATCAGCCGCATGTATGTAACTGATCCATTTTGCATCAGCTCATTTATTTTTGGGGCACTGAAAAAACAGGCCTTCACAATACCTGTTGCCGAAGCGGAGTATTGATAATTTTCATTATTGAAAAAAGAATCTATACCAATGGACTCACCAGGTTTGGCAAACCAGAGAATAAAATCATTCTTGTTATTGATTGGCTTGTAAATTTTTATTGTTCCGCTTTGGATGCAAAAAAAGCCTTTGAATTCATCTCCATCAGAAATTAGTTTTTCTCCTTTTTTGAAAACCAATTCTTTCTTTTCAGCAAATAATTCAAAATGAGAGTCTGACAATCCGTTTGCGAAGAGAGAAATATTCCGGATTTTACAATTGGAACAACCCAGTTTTGGTAAATTGTTTCTCTCCATTTTATTTCAAATACTTTTAATACTAAACCAAAAATAGATTGGATGTTAAATGGAAACAATGATCCGAATCAGCAATAGTGATTCGAATTATTTATTGGGTTTTTGATCAGAATTTGGTTTCAAAGAAACATTCGCAACCTTTTCAAGTTGTTCGAGATTAAGAATTCCAATTCTCTTCCCTGCAAGTCGAATAATTTTTTCTTTATTGAAATCCGATAATACTCGGATGGAAGTTTCCGTTGTTGTTCCAACCATATTTCCGATATCTTCCCGAGTAAGAATAGTATTGATCGTCACATTGTCATCTTCTAGACCGTAATATTCTATTAATAAAATCAATGCTTCTGCAATTCGTTCTCTCACATGTTTCTGTGCCATGTTGGTCATCAAATGTTCCGCCATTTTCAAATCTGAAGCAAGAAGTTTGATAGTTTGCAAGCATAAGTCTGGATTGGCCAAAAGGACCTGCATATAAATTGCTTTCGGAAAAAAGCAAACTGTTGTTTCTTCTAAGGCTGTTGCAGTTGCGAAATAGGCACCACCACTCAATAATGCGCGGTATCCAAGTACATTTCCTTTTCTGGCAAATCGTACGATCTGCTCTTTTCCATCATCACCAAACTTGTGAATTTTAACTTTTCCCGAATAAATACAGAATAAGCCTTGTGGTTGATTTCCTTCAAGAAAAATAGATTGCCCTTTTTTGTAAGTGTTATAAGCCTTGTGTTCAGAGAGCTTATTCAAATCCGTGGCGTGCAAATCGCAAAAAATTGAACTTCCTCGTTCTGTACAATTTTCGCAGTTTGGGGCCTCGTGTTTCTTCAGTTTGCTGTGCATGGCTATTTTTTTGGTATTTCAAAAATATGGTCAATAATCATACTTACGTATGACCTGTGTCATGTTTAGGGTGAGTGGCACAATGAATTTGACACGTGTTTTTTGCCAACACATGTATTGGAAAAAACTATTGGAAGATTGAAAAAACCTTTCTAGAATTGAGAGTTGAAAAACAGGAATAGGCAGTATGTTTAAGTCGGTTGCTTATGCGTTTATATTACCAAAATTATTACTGAATTAGCAATGCGGAATTTTCAAACGAGGCAATAAGTGGACAATTAGGAAGGCACAATTAGAGCTATGTAAAACATGCCCAATTCCTAATCTTAGGTCCTTCATAAAGCTCGGTTTTTTTCAATTTATTGGGGGGTGTTTGAAAATCATAATATCGATTAACTAAGCTAGATCGCACAAAAAGTGTGATCTAGGTCAGTTTTTATGTTTACGGGAATCGATAAATTTGATCTTGTGAATTAATTTGTCACACAGGATGAATACTAAAGACGAACGAGTGAAAAACATTAATAGCAAGAAATCTGTTTTTTGGGAATTGTTTTTTCCAAAATATTGTTCATCGGAATGGATTCCGTTAATTAATTTATATAAGCGTAATCAGTCTTTTAAGGTTGGTGAGCGAATTTTTAATGAGGGGGATGTGATGGACGGAGTTTACCTTTTGATCAGTGGAAAGGCAAAAGTTGTTTCACGGTATGACAAAAACAATGAACGTATTTTAAGGTTGGCGGCAGAGGGCAAAATTCTTGGTCATCGTGCAATGGCACATCCCAACTTTACGGTTTCGGCTGTGGCTTTGACGGAATGTACAACCATATTTATTCCGATTGAGATTTTCCTGAAATTAATAAAAGCAAATCCTGAATTTGGAATGTTCATGATTAATTTTTTCGCTACGGAGTTGCATGAATCAGAAGAGCGGATGAAGAACATGATTCACCATGATGTGAAATTGAGAGTGGCAGACATCATCATTATGTTGGTAGATGCTTTTGGTTATCATGAAACGGAAAAAACCAAATTGAGTTTTACCTTGTGTAGAAAAGATATTGCGAATATTGCAGGCACAACGTATGAAACAGCTATTCGCAGTTTGTTCCAACTTCAAGAAATGAATCTGATCGAATTAGATAAAAAAACAATTCTTGTCAAGAAAGAAGCTGAATTGAGAGAGTTGGCAAGTCAAAAAAGTTAGTCGATTAAAATCCGATTTTTTTGTATTTCAAAAATAGTTCAATAAAAACGCATGATCCTCATTGATGATCATGCGTTTTTGCATTTGGTTATTGGTGAATCGTTTTGTTTCAACCTAACCCATTTTCCTTTCAAGAGTAGCGCCAATCTAAATTGATTTAATTTAATCAGGCCACAACGCGTTCTTTTCTGCGTTTCAATGCTGCCACGTATTGTCTTTTTTCTTCAGCGGTTTTTGGTGTGACAATAGGAACTTCAGCAGGGTGAGCATTTTTATCCAATGCGACAAAAGTGTAATAAGCAGTGTTCGTCAAATAAGATCCTTTTCCGGGGATTTTTTTTGCCCATACTTCAACATAAATTTCCATTGACGATTTGAATGATCTTGTAATTTTCGCGGTGATGGTTACAATGCTTCCGAGCGTCACAGGGTTTTTGAAAATAAGTTTATCCACCGCAACAGTTACGGAATCCATGTTCGCATGGGTTTGCGCGCACACAGCAGAAGCAATATCCATCCAATGCATCATGTTTCCGCCACGAAGAAATCCAAGTGGGTTGGTGTCATTTGGGAAAACAACTTCCGTCATGATGGTTTCTGAAAAGGAAGGCGATTTAGATTTTGGTTTCATGATTTTTCCGTGCATTATTAAGATTACATTCCCAAAGCTTTCTTTCCTGCCTCAGATACAAAGTCAGTTTTCCAAGCAGGTTCCCAAACAAGTTCAACCGTTATTTTTTCATCAGGAAAAACATTTTTTATTTCACTTTCTGCATTTCCTATTATGGCATCACCCATTGGACAACCAGGAGTGGAAAGTGTCATCTCAACGCTTATTCCACTTTCAACTTTGTATTCGATTTTATAAACGAGTCCGAGGTCAACAATGTTGATTCCAATTTCAGGATCAATAACTTTTTTCAAAGCATCGTAAGTTTTTGATTCTATTTCATTCTCTTCGTTGAAAATTCCCATCTAAATTAATTTTGATGATTTGGCGTTTATGAAAATAATCTTAAAGATATTGAGATTATAGAGCATTGCAGTTACAAGCAAAAGTATTGAACCTATTCTTATCACTGTAGGAATTGCAAATAATATTCCGGTAAGTAGCGTTGTAAGTGCCACAA
Organism: uncultured Flavobacteriales bacterium; assembly: GCA_903873905.1. GTDB lineage: Bacteria > Bacteroidota > Bacteroidia > Palsa-965 > Palsa-965. The sequence continues at coordinate 59,293 of CAIQQJ010000131.1, read as the reverse complement.
GGTAAATTACGAATTGGGCTTGTGCTAATTTTTCAGAATAAAAATCTTTCGGTAAAGGAGCTTTTCCACCTCCCGCATTATTTCCATGTTTGTGCAACCACACAATAAAGGGAAGCGTCTTAAAGGATTGTCCCAAAATCAAGGAAGAAATAAATCCAAGAAAAATGGAGGTTCCGTAAATCAGATAAATTCTTAATAGAAATGGGCTGTCAGGTGAATGAATGAAACTTAGAATGCCACCCAGAATAAGGGGTAGGAATAAAACAAGAATCGCTGTGAAGGAGTGTTTCAATCCAATGTCCAGAATCTTTCGAACTCTTTTTTTGTAAGCTTCGAAGGTGAATGAAATGAAACATAAAACACCACTAATGATTAGTAGTGCAAATAGCGGTGAAATAATACTTCCTTCAAAAAAGAATTGGTCAACGATAAATCCAATCAGGCCTGCATTGACAAAATAATAAGCAGCAGTAAGTTTTTTCTGATTTAGGTTTTGCGAAAGTAAAAACATGGGAATTAATTTTGAAGCCACTCCCATGATCAATAAAATAAACCAACCCGCAATTCCCATGTGCGCGTGGATTTTCAAAAACAACAAATGAGATTTGGTGAGAAAAGGATGTGTAAAATTACAAGCCATTAATAAACCAAGACTTCCCGTAAATAAAAGCCAAATCACCGCAGTGGAAATAAAATCACTTTCGTTGGAATTCTTTTTTGATCTGCGAACAGTAGTGAAAATGTTGATCGAAAAAAGTATGAAGGATGTCAAGAGAAATCCAGAAGCAATTTCAAGTTGAATTCCCACATAAAAATTCCAAAAGGAATAGGCAATCAATAGTATTCCTGTTGCTAGCGCGAGGAATGTGATTTTCGCCAGTGCTTCACTATACAATGGTGTTTCCAACAACACAGGCAACAGCTGATAGATGGAACCGAAAATGATCATTACGCCCCAACCCAAAATGCTGATGTGTGTGATTGTTAAAAGTTTTGGCTGGAAATAATGCCCGGAAAAAATCTCTGGTGAAAGTACAAGCAGAAGTGTCACAATGAAAAATGAAAGCGCCCCGAAAATAAAGTGGGGGAGAACAACACTCGGTGATGGCCCTTTCGTTGTTCCCTTGCCTTGCATTATTTGTAAATTAATAAATCAACTTCATCCGCAGTTTTTTCTTCTATTGACCATTTGAAATTTCTTTCCTGTAATTCTGGAAATAAAAACTGAGGAACTTTTTTGTGATGAACAAACAGCGCCATGTCATTTGGCAGGCTTTCAAGTTCTCCAAGAATCGTTGTCATGGGTAATGGCATTTCCAGATTCCTTACGTCAATCGTTTTTAGTTTACCGCAATACTGTTTGAACAATGAAATGAATTCGGACGAAGAATCATTTACGGGAATTTCAATTTTCATAGGAGAATTTGCGTCCTGCTTTTTCAGGTAAGTATAAACAGCTCCATCCTCCTGGTATTTTACAAAATGCAAAAAACCTTTGTTGTTTAAAATCTTGATCAGCGGAACAGGCTCGAAGGAATTGATAAGCAACAACGTAAAATTTTCCGGAAGCTCATCAATGGCTTTCATGATGATCTGAAAAGGATCGCGTCCATTACGAATTTCCTCTCGAACATCAAGTTCTGTTGTGTTGGATTCAGTGGATGTATTTACAAATTCAGGAATAGGATTCATTTTCATATTTATTTTATCACGATTGTTTTCTATTTCAAATCCAATCGCTTTTAGTTTATCGAAAAAAATATCAATACTGCATTTTCCAATTTTTGCAGCCTCAGCAATTGTGACGCGCGACGCAAGAACTTTTCGTAAAACAGGATTTCTCAGCTTTTCGAAATGTTTGTTAATGGAAACAATTGCTTCCAGGGAAGCTGGATTGAATTTTAGCAGTGCCGATATTTTTGTCGACGCGGAAATTTTCATTTATGCTTAGCGTAATTCCTGTTCCAATTTTATTGCTTTTGGGAAAAGAATATTGTTTTCCAAATGAATGTGTTGATGAAGATCTTCTTCAAATTCATTTAGCGATGCATAGGATAATCTGTAAGTGGTGCAGGCATCAGCAGGTGGAGTGAAATTATTTGTGAGTTCACGAATGTGTGCCATGATTCCTCCAACTAATTCATGTTCCATTTCCATCATGTTGATCGGACTTTGAATAGACCCGAAAGCAGACCCACCTAATGTCGATTTGCTTTTTTGTGTTTCTACCAATTGTTTGATATAAGGGAAAAGAATGTTTTCTTCCTTCGCCATATGACTGTCTAAATCACTTTGCACTTTTAAAAATTCATTTGCGATTACCACTGCTTCAGGATGGTTCATGCCATGAACACGCGCAACTTTTTGTGTGTATTCTACAATCGCAGGCATAGAACGGACAACATATTTGTGATGTGTATTCACTATGTAATCGACTAGAAAATCAAGATCCCAAGAAGCGTAATCTTGCGATGAGGATTTAGCTGTGTTTTCAACTTCATTCAATTCCTTTTCAAGTTGGACAATGTCAATTCCTTTTTCAGCACATGCTTTTCCCAATGTTTTTTTACCGCCACAACAAAAGTCAAGACCGAATTTTTTGAAGACTTGCGCCTTGCGAAAATCTTTTGTAACCAAATCACCGATGGTTGGTTCTATTGCACCAGCCTCCAATTTTCCAATTCTCACATTCCACCATTCTGGACCTGCTTCAAGATATTCCCAATTGAAAATATTTCCACGCTCTGCCAGCAATTGATAATAGAGTGGCTTAGGATCATGGTCATTATGAATGACAAAAAATTCACCTGCTGCAAGTGTGTCGAATTTTTTGAAAATGGTTGGGTGTTTGAGCTTCGGTTCAAGAATTGTAACGTCAAGAATATCTAAAGTTTTCATGTGGTAAAATTATTAGTGATTGGTTTTAATGTTTTGTTTAAAATCGATTGTGTGTTTTATCTCATAGTTTTCGACAATGGAGAAAATTATTTTTGTTTTTCAAATTTGATGTTATGAATACTTTTCAATGTGTGTTATTCGGTATCGGTTGGTTATTTGCTGCCCTAATAATGGGATTGCTCATTCGTCGTGGTTTGAGAGGTGAGCGAGAAAACACTCGAAAAGGTTTAATTCTTATTCTTGTTTCATTTGCCTGTGGAATTGCAATGTTGGGTATGATTATTTCATCAATGAATTAATTTCATACTGTTCTTCTTCCTTCCTAAATCATTTTCAATAAATCTTCTTGTATAGAATTTTCACCAAATGCTTCATGCGCTACATTCCCATCCTTTTGTCGCATAAAGGTCAGTTGTAATAGAGCCGTTAAAAATGATTTAAATCATACAATGGGCAACAGAATATCACCCATTTTTTGACTTTTCATGGTGGAAATGACTTTGAGATGGTGTTTGCTTGTATTCGTAATGATGCAAAACTTAGCAAATCAATTTTTATTGCCGAAAAAGAGGAAAGGGAAAAACGCTTTGCCGGTTTGCAAAACAATTGAGCACAAAAAAAGAGGGATGGCTTCATTTTGAAACCATCCCTCTTTTAAAATTTGACTAACTCAATCTAAATTCATTTTTCTGTATTCAGAAAATGATTCTAGTAAACAACAATCTTGCGAACAACTTGATGATTTGCACTGCGTACGCTCATCAGATAAACACCTTTACCATTTGAATTTACATCAAAGTGTTTGGTGTAGTTTCCGCTGAAGTTTTCAAGCGTTTCAGTGTAAACAACTTGTCCAAGTACGTTTGTAAGTACAATTGTGTAATTGGTATTTTCAGTAGCATTCAAAACCATATCAAATTCACCAGAGTTTGGATTTGGGAATACATTGATAGAGTTGTCTGCATCAATTGAAGATACACCAACAACAGAAGTAACAACTACTGAATTAGTAACTGTGCAACCATTTACGTCTGTAACTGTTACAGAGTATGTTCCGGCAACAAGACCTGATGCAACTTGTGCAGTTCCACCTGTTGGAGCCCATAAGAATGAATATGGAGCTGTTCCACCTGAAGGATATGCTGTTGCAGTTCCATTAGCTGCGAAATACTCACTTGTAGTTCCCATTAATGTTGTCAAAGCTGCAGGCTCATTGATTGTATTGCTTACAGTAGTTGTACAGCCGTTTGCATCAGTGATTGTGCAAGTGTATGTTGCTGCAGGAACTGCAGTTGTTGTTGCAGCTGTTCCGCCTGAAGGTGCCCATAGGTAAGTGTACAAAGGATTTCCGCCACCAGCATAAACTGTTGCAGTTCCATTTCCACCATTACATAAAGGACTAACAGTTGATCCTGATCCAACAAGAACTCCTGGTTCAGCCACAGTTGTATTTACAGCTGTTGTACATCCGTAAGCATCAGTGATTGTGCAAGTGTAAGAACCTGCTACAAGTCCGCTTGAAGTTGCGGTTGTTGCTCCTGAAGGTGCCCATAGGTAAGTGTATGTTGGAGTTCCGCCACCTGCAACAACTGTTGCAGATCCGTTGTTGTCTCCATTGCATAAAGGACTAACTGTTGATGCAGATCCAAGAAGTGCTCCTGGTTGAACCAAAGTTCTGTTTGCAGAAACAACACATCCATTTGCATCAGTGATTGTACAAGTGTAAGAACCTGCAGCTAGACCAGTTGCTGTTGCAGCTGTTCCGCCTGAAGGACTCCACAAGTAAGTGTATGGTGCTGTTCCGCCTACTGGAGTTACAGTAGCGCTTCCTGTTCCACCAAAACATGTTGGATTTGTTGGAGGAGCAATACTTGCAGAAAGAGCAGAAATAGTTACAGTTTTAGTAATAGACCAAGAACCGACAGCAGAAACCGCACGTTGTAGTGCAGGTACATCTTGTGATGTTGCATAAACACCTCTGTGTGTAATGGTACAAGTATACGTTCCAGGAGCTAAACCTGTTGCTGTAGCTGAAGTTTGACCATTACTCCATAGATAAGTGTAAGGTGGAGTTCCTCCAGCAGCAGTGACTGTTGCAGAACCGCTATTCGCGCTATTGCATCCATTGTTTGAAGCAGTAACAGATGCAGTAAGTACAGTTGGTTGTGTAATTGTAACTGTAGCTGCAACAACCTGTGTTGGACAAACAGAATGGGTGTTTGTTACTGTGCAAGTGTAGGTTTGTGCAGTCAAACTATCTTGGAATTGTCCTTGAATACCAATTGCTGGATTCCATGCATAAGTGTAAACTGATCCACTTGGAGCAAACTCACGTTGTATTTTAGCATAACCATTTGCACCACCATTGCGTGTTACAGCACTGTCCTGCCAATCGAAAAACCAAATGTGCATTGGAGGGTTGTTTGTTGTGGTAACTGTTAATGTAGTTGCGCAAGTAGCCGCATCTGTTACTGTTACTGAATATGTACCAGCAGCCAAAGCTGTTGAAATAGCAGCTGTTCCACCAGAAGGTGCCCACAAATAAGTGAAAGGACCTGTTCCAATTGGAACTACTGTATGGGTGATTGTTCCATTATTACATACTGGAATGTTTTGGTCGTTGATAATTGCTTTTATCTTGTTTTGTAATGTAAAAGTCAATGTTTTAACGGATGACAATGCGTCTGTTACAACAACTGTATAAGTTCCAGCTCCAAGGTTGGTTGCTGTTTGTGTTGTTTGCACAGGTGATGAATTCCAAGAATAGGTATATGGTGCAGTTCCATAAGTAGCATTTACAGTTGCAGAACCGTTATTTCCATTACATGGTTTTGTAACACTTCCGATGCTTAATGTTGTATTTTCAAAGAGAGGAAGAGTTGAACTAAACACGGAATCACCAGCCCAAGATGTTTGTTGGTAAGGAGCTGCATGGTCGTCATTATTGTTGTTGGTTGCTACAGTCGCCATGTAGAAAGTAACATCGCCTGTTCCTGCTGATGGAGCAACCCACTTAAATGTCCATGCTTTGGTGTTGAAAGTAACTGAAGCATTTCCATTACCATGATAACCAAGACTGGTTGAAACTGGAGGTACCATAGACAAAGCGCGCATGGAATCCATTTGTGCAATCCATTGTTTGCTAGTAACAGTAGGGTCAACAATTACCTGAGTGGAATCGTTGCCAATTAATGTTCCTTGGAATACACCAGCATTGGTTTGGCAACTTGCCTCAAAACCGTGTCTGTATCCTTTAGAATTGCTGTGAATGGTGATGTTGTAAGTTGCTCCTGGTACATATCCTGTAACGGGAATATCAGAAGTGATCCAACCAGGTTTGTTGAAGGCTTGACTGTAGTTGTTGTGACAGCCGGTCCAACATGTTCTGCCACCAGGGCCATCTCCAGGACCGCCAGAATAGCCAGAGGGAGGTGTTTTTTTACTTCTCGCATCAGCTTGTTGAGTCATTGAGCCGAAAGCTATCAGCAGAAGAGCTGCAAAAGCTGTAGATGCAACGATTAATTTTTTCATAATTGGTAGAGTTTAAACAGATTGATTTTTGATTTATTTTGATTGACTTTTGAATTAATAACCGAAACAAATTTCCACTGATAATCATTTTCAAACTATGATTCAGTACAGACGAGATCATGATTGTTCTCAGTGATATAGATCATACTGCAAAAAGGTCAATGGAGCCCAATATGGGTGAACTTTTTCAGATGATTTTTTTGCGGAGTAAATCCACAAGGGGAATTTGGTTCTGCAGAATTGCATTCCACAGCAATAGGATTTATACAAGAAGAATAACCGCCTTGGAAAACCAGTGTTTTATTGATTAAACGTTCTTTGTGGAAATGGCTAAAAAAATCAAAAAGGGAACATAGAGATTTTTTAGATTTTGATTGTCAAGAACCGAAAATTAAAACGACTTTCATTTTTCGTTTTCCAACTCCGATTTGCCAATGAACCACGATTGTTTTGGGCATTTTTTTAATGATAAAACTTACAAAAAAAAAGATTCCGGAAACCCCGGAATCTTTTTTTTGATTTTTAAATCAGCACTTCTTAAGTTTTCATTTGGCAAGAAGCTTTTTGCGCTAAATGCTAATGAATTTATTTTGCACTCGGCTGCTTAATAATTTAATAGTTTATTAATCCTACCGAAGATTTAGAATTACTGAACAATGATTTTCTTCAATGTTGTTTTGTTTTCTGATTTGATGTACACAAAATACATTCCTGTTGGTACATTCAGATTCACTGTTTCAAGATTAGCATCAACAGTTTTTGCGAAAACTTCTTCTCCAGTAACGTTGTAAATTGACAAATCATAATTTACATTATTCTGAATTGTGAAAGTTCCGTTAGAAACAGTTGGGTAAACATTAAGCGTTGGCTCAGAAGAATTTTGAGCAACACTCAATGGGTTTTCAGGAATAGCCACTGATGTAGTATGCACATAGTCACCCGTTTCATCTCCACTATTATCTGCACAAATTCCGGAAGCATAGAATGTAACTGTTCCAGCACCTGCACTTGGAGCTGTCCAGTTGAAGGTGAAAGTATGAGTACCGGTGGTTAGACCACCATCTGTCAAATGGACCATGTTATTTTTTCCGCCTGATATCATAATATGCGAGTCGCTACCAGCAGCAAGGGTACCAGCATTGGCATTTGCCGAATTGAGTGCCTCGAAATCGAAACCAAACAAAGGCATTGCAGTTTGGCTTACTGTAACGCTGACTGTATAGGTGGTTCCAGCAATATAAGAGCCAGGGATATTAGAGGTAATCGCAATAGTTCCTCCACCTGTATTTATTGGAAAGTCACCATGGCATCCCATACAGGTGCTTTCACCTGGAGAACCTGTCTTACCAGCTTTTCCAGCGCTACTGGACATAGCCACAACCAAAATAATACTCGAAATAGCAAAGAGTGTAATTTTTCTCATGTTTTTAGTTTTTAGTTTTTATTTATTTTTTCAATTTTGAAACAAACTTTGATTTATCACTGAACGGTACAAAAATAGTTGTGTTATACTACAACATTGATTTTTAATTAAAAAAATCAATGTTGTAGTGAAGGCAATTAATTATTCAATGCACCTTGGTTGATCCAGGTTTTCAATAGATCAAGTTGAGTTGCTGGTAAAACACCAGCAGGAGGCATTTTGCCACCATAAGTACCTGCATCATCGTTCAACATTTTATGATAAATAACGGAGCTGTCAGCCTTGCTTGGTCTTATCAAAAAATAAGGAGCGTAAGAAGGAGCAGGAACATTCACAGTATTAACATAAGCTACTCCAGCTGATAGATTTGGGTCATATGCAGAACCATCGTGACAACCACCTACAGCACAATTTGTGGTAAAGATTGGTTGAATTTCAGAGGCAAAACTCACTGGAGGAGCATTTGCAGGAGGTATGATAATTGGCCCAACATCTTTTTTACAGGAGCTAACAAACAATAATCCAAGGATCACGGTCATTCCAGAAATGAGCTTTATAGGGCTAAAAGTTAATTTTTTCATAGTGAGATTCATTTTCATTAGTCATTATTCAGTTGGTTCTTTTTCATTGACAAATTCGAATTGATTCGAATTTATTAGTGGTTAAAAGAAACGTTTCAAATTGAAGCCTACAAAAAGTCCTTTGGTATAAGCAACACCATTCGTTGTATAAATGTCTCTAGCAAGAAGATTGTTGGAAGAGCTCATTACAATCTGAAATACGTGCGCTACAGTTCCGAATTCAACTCCTATTGAAAGAGGATCAACCGTTTTAGTGGCGGTCGCGGTGTCTCTGTTGTTGAATGCATGACCATATTCTACCATAATAGAACCAGCTCTTGAAAACTTGTAACGTGCACCAGCTTGCAAAGCCATTGTATAATGATCAATAGTTGAAGACTCTACCAAATTTCTGTAAATAAAAGTTGGAGCTAATTCGCAGGAGAATTTCTTGCTGAACTTCCTTGAAATAATGATTTGAGAATTATATGCCATTCGAGAAGCAGCAGTATATTTAAATACTGTGGTGCTATCACCAAAATATGCATAATTCGGAACTTTTGGGAATCTTGTCATCGATAAAGATGGATCCACATAAATCGTAAGGGAAATAGGCATTTCATTTTTTGTTGTCTGTCTCAATGCAAGCCATTTTACCTCTAGATCCATATTCTTTCCAAATTTGGTTCTTCCTAGCTCGACCATCAATCTTTCCTTAATGATAGGGTAGCCAAGTGAAAAACGCATGTTTGCTGTAAGATCCATTCCCAAAAACTCATACGCAATGTCCTTATCAATTACCTGACCGAAACGGTGTTGAATTCCGAATGTCAGACCATCTACGATTTCATTCGTAGGCATATTGATTAATTGAGGACCGCGAAAAGTTCTTGTTACAGGTTCTGGGCCTGTTGCGGTTGAATCGTCCTGTGCACGTACGACACCGGTTGTAGCCACAAATGCAGCAAAAACAAAAAATGTTTTTGCTGCATTAAATGTGCTATTAAAGAATGATAGTTTCATATATAGCGTTTGTTAAAAAATCTTTAATTAATTATTCCCTAATTTTTCCACTTCGGAAAATAGTCAAGAATATTATTTTTTCAATGAGCGAACATAGTTAATGATATTCCAAACATCATTAGCTTCTGTTTCTTTAGAGAAACCAGGCATATCATCTCTGCCTTTTCTTACTTTGAAGAAAACTTCTCCATCTGTTTGTGCAGTAAAAGTTGCATCCAGAAAGCTTCCTGTTGGTGTTTCCAATTCTTTTGATTTTGGACCATCACCTTTTCCAGTAGCACCATGACATGATTTGCAAAGTTTTGTGTACAAAGTTTTTCCAGCTGCAATAGATGTTGCATCGGAAGCAACAGGGTTTTTCACTGCCTTATCTTTATCAGGAACTACCCATGGTTTTTTATCACCAGTAGTAGAAATGGTAACGAATGACATGCTTAACATTCCAACAAATGCAAACAGAATAATAACTGATGTAATTGCGGCGAAATTTGCGGATTTTTGATTTGATTTCATGATTTTGTTTTTTTTAGTTTGATGGTTAAATTGTTTACTACACTTTTTGTTTTCCGATTTTTCTGATTTTAAACAGCTGTAAAATTAGATAAATAATCGTTCCCCAAATGATTGCAATAATCGTGCAAGAAGCAATAATTAATGGAACAGGAGCATTTTTTCCTGTAGACCAAAGCGTACGACCCATGTCAGCATTGACTTTTGGAAGAACAGCCCATTTCACTTTATTTGTTGTTTCAACAGTTCCGTAGGTTTCATGATCGATCACACTGCCGACAATAATTATTGTGCCATCAGCCTCACCAGGAATATCCAAAGGAAGTTCCGATGTTATTTGCCCGAGTGAATCAGAAGTAATTCCTTCTTCGCCAATAGGATATAAACTGAATGTTCTTTTAATGAAAAGTTTCAATTCAGCATCACGAACAGGCACGTACGCACTGTCTTTCCATTCCATTAGTGTAGCAGTAGCCGTTTTAATGGAATCCTTGCCGGAATATTCAACAGTGATTTTTGCATCTGCAATGGTAATTTGTTCTTCTGCTTCTTGATAAATTGGATCTGCTTCCATACGGGCAATGAAAGTGTATTCATGTAACCCAGATGTGAGCGAATTAAAATTAGCAGGGAGATCAAAGGTTACTTCTCCTTCTTCATTAAGAAAAAGTTTGCTGATAAGTCCGTCTCCAGTTGAAGGATCTGTAGCTTTTACTTCATTCAGGTATAAAGACACAGGGGAAGTTGCATTATCTACGGAAACATTTTTTTTATTTTCTTTTCGCGTAGCTTGAACTTTCACGTGTTTTATTCCATCTGAAATTTTATAACTCACGTTCATGGAAATAGACATTTTGGTCGTATCCTTTTTGTCTTGAGCCATTACATTATTACTCATTAGCACGAATACACCAATGAATAACAAAGATAATGCCGAATAAAAAAGGGAAGATATCCGCATCTGAAATGTTAGATAGTTTTTCATTCTTTTTCGTTTAATTCGTTTAAGTGTTTATAAATAACATCGTGTTCAATTCCTCTTTCTTCAGCAACTTCCCAAATTGAAATAATAGGGAAATAGCGGATAAAGACAGTGATTATCAATAATGCGCCAGCCAATGAAGCAAAGGTGATGGACCACTCTGGATAGGTTGGAGAATAAGATTTCGCTGATTCAGATATTTCCTGCATTGGTAGGAAAGGGTGAAGCAATGTTGGAATAACAATAAGGAATCGTTTAAACCACGCTCCAACAATTACACAAATCGCAATGACAAACATTGGGAAAGGGCGTCTGAATTTTTTGAACATAAGAAGAATAATAGGAATGATCATTCCGAAAATTTGAACTGACCAAAACATTAGCGCATATTTTCCAACAAATAATTCTGTAAGATGGGCAGCTTCTTCACCCTTCATTTTATAACCGGGAATCATGTATTCATTAACGGTAAAATACATATAGACCAAGGATAGAAGTACAAGAAGTTTCCCCATACGATCAAAATGTTTATCTGTGATATACTGATCGTAACGTGGGTAGAATTTTATGAGGACATACATGGCTGCAATTACCGCACCTGCTCCTACCATAAACGCACCTGCAACAAAGTAGGCTCCAAAATTTGTACTATCCCAACCCGGACGGAATGTTGTAGCAAACAACCAGGAAGTAACGGTGTGAATACTAAGCGCAACAGGAATAATAAGAACGGATAAAATTGTAATTGCCCTTTTTACAATTTTGAATTGTTCAGGATTCCATTTCCATCCAAACGATAGAAACTTATACATCCACTTTTGCCATTTAGGAATATTTTTGAGATGGTCTCTGCAAAAAGCAATTCCAGGAAGTAAAGGAAAATAAAGAAGTAAAACGCTTATTGTCATATAAGTCATTACAACTATTACATCCCAAACAATTGGCGACTGAATTCTACCATAAATAAACATATTTAGAATTCGATCAGGACGACCCATATCAACAATGATAATGAGGCCAGCGAAAACGATACAAGCCACTGCAATTACTTCTGCAATCCTCGTTAATGGTGATCGCCAATTTACATTAAGCAAATAAAGTACAGCTGTGATCAAGGAACCAACTAAACTTACCGCTACGAAAAAAACGAAATTGGAAATGTAAATACCCCAGGAAACTTGATCTCCCAAACCAGTTACACTCAATCCAAATTTTAATTGTTTGTAATAACAAAAAAGTCCATTTGCAATTACAAGGCAAAGAAATATGGTCCAAGTCACACCAATCTTACCAAATTTCTTTGGCAGCAAGTCCTCGTTAAACTGATGCAACATTTGTATTGCTTCAGCGTCATCTTTTGGTTTTATTATGTCTTTCATATTTGTGAGCTATTCATTTATTAATTGACAATTAATTTTTCTTCAGCTTAATCCCTTAGCTTTTGGATTCTTCCTTCTTTTCATCTTTAATTTCCCTGTCTTTGAATGGGAATATTCGATTGGCAGCAGGGAGATAATAAACGCTAGGTTCGGTTCCAAGAGATTCCAAATATCTGTAACCAGCTTTGTCTCTTAGCAATTGGCTTAAGCGAACTGTTGTGTCTCCATTGGTAACGGTGTCCTCATTTTGATCACCGAAATAATAAACACCATTTGGACAAGCAGTAACGCAATGTGGAAGTTTACCTTGTCTAATTACATCTGGACAGAAGTCACATTTCTCAACAGTACCTTTTTTTCTTGGGGTGCTTGTTTCTGGAGAATAGGTGTCATTTTCATGTCTAGCTGGAGTTACAGGTTCTGACCAGTTAAATACACGGGCAGAATATGGACAAGCTGCCATGCAGAATCTGCAACCGATGCAACGTTCATTGTCAACTAAAACTATTCCATCTGTTCTTTTAAAAGTTGCATCAACAGGACAAACTTTAACACAAGGTGGGTGGTCACAATGGAAACATGGTTTTGGCATCCAGTAAGGAGCTGTTTCTTCTGATTCTTGCATTTTGAAAACCTTCAACCATTTATCCTGTTCAGGAAGTTGGTGATGTTTTTCACAAGATTTTTGACATTTCAAAGCGTCTTTGCAACGTGATAAATCGATCACCATTACAAATTTCTTCCCTGGTATTCCTTGACGCGCTTCCGCTGAAGGAACACAACATGCATCGGCTTTTTTGACATCCGCAGCATATACTTCAATGAGTTTTCCATCTGTGGTGAGGACTTTCACTTTCTCACCAGAAGCTTTTTCGTCGGAATTCTTTTCGCCAGAAAAAACTTTCTGAAGACCAACACCTGCTACAGTTAGCCCAGCCGCAAGCACTCCAAATTTCAGGAAGTCGCGTCTGCCTGACTCATTCGATTCAGGAGTTTTGTTGTCTTCATTGTTTTTGTTTTGATCTTCCATAATTAGAAATATTACTTTTCGGTAGAAACGTTATTGATTTTATGCGGTGATGGAATTGCGATAATTAATGAGCGTAAATATTGAATTCGATTTGTTAAAGACTGTAGAGTTTTGATTGGATTTTCACTTGAGCGGCATCAACGGACCAAATTTCCCTACATTATTATTTTCAAACTATGACTCGAATCAGACGGGATTATGATTTTACTCAGTGATGTAAATCATTTTTGTGGAAAGCTTTTGGAGTGGAAAAGGTGAATTTACTTATAGGATGATGGATTGAAAGAACGGAGGCCAGAAAACTCAAAGATTGTCAAACTGTGTAAAAATTATAATCAATGACAAGTTTTGAAAAACGGACTAGAATTGGCTTTTTTATTGACGTAATCAACGTTTATGTCAATTCAAAAATGACACACTTTGGGTTTTTAATAAATGACGCGAATTATCCATAAATATGATTTAAATCAGTGACCATGGTCATGTTTTGAAAATTCGAAAATTGTTTTGGGTTTTTAGATTTTCTACTTGAAAATTGCAGGTAAAAAATCCATTATTCTAATCGATGTCATCCACCACAATTGGATCAATATCCTGATCAATTGATCTTACCACGCGCTTCTTCCAAATGAAACAAATTAGAGCGAGAAATAGAATGAACATCCAGCAGCTTGTCCATAATCCAGTCCATTCCAATAAATATCCGAATATGATAGGGCAGAAGAATCCACCCAATCCTCCAATAACACCAACCATTCCACCCACCACACCAATATCATTTGGAAAATAATCAGGAATGAATTTATAAACTCCAGCTTTTCCAATTCCCCATGCAATCCCAATGAACATTACAAGAATTGCATAAACCCACATGTTAGCCTGGAAATGAATTCTTGTTGTGCCTTCAGCAAGAAGTTGTTTTTTAATTACGCTATCACCAACTTTTACCACGGGTGTTTGCCAACTATCCTTTGCAGGAAGTATCGAAAATGTTTTTTCAAAATTATCTGAAGTTGTTTTTATTTGTTCAAGCTGATAATCTTTTGTGCCGACCCTGATTAAAGAGTCGGAAGAAAAAGTTATTGTTCCACTCTTGGCAGCCTGAATTCCTTTTCCTGGCGATTGAATTTCCATTTTTGGAATTATCAATAGTGCGCTGATTGCTATTGTCGTAATAAAAACAATTCGCATCACTCTTCTTGCGCCCATTTTGTCGGACAGAAATCCTCCCAGGGCACGAATCAAGCCAGAAGGTAAACTGAAAATGGAGGCGAAGAGTCCGGCAGTTACAAGTGAGGCTTCATAAACATTTACAAAATAAGGAACGAGCCATTGTGAAAATGCGACGAAACATCCGAACACTAAAAAGTAGTCTAAGCCAAATCTCCAAACGCGAACGCTTTTTAAAGGCAAGAGCATTTGCTTGAAATTTTTCCCCTGATTTTCAGGCTTTTTATTTACAGCGAAAAGGAGAAAAATAATTGCCATGCTTAGCAATGCCACGGCGTAAATTTTGGGAAGTGTTCGCCATTGGTCAATATCAATTCCGTTATGCGTAAGCTTGGCTAAAATTGTTGGAGCAAGCAAAGTGGTAATGGCAGCTCCTGCATTTCCAGCACCGAAAATTCCAAGCGCAGTTCCTTGCCATTTTCTTGGATACCAAACGGAAGTGAAAGCGATTCCAACGGCAAATGCAGTGCCCGCCATTCCATAACCAAAACTCAACAATGCGAATTGCCAAAAACTATTTGCACTTCCTAAGAAATACATTGGTATCGAACAAAATAAAAGCAGAATTCCGAACACCCATTTTCCGCCAAATTTATCCGTGAGCATTCCCATCGGCAAACGAAAAATGGAACCTGTAAGAATGGGAATTCCGAGTAGCCAACCAATTTCAACTGGTCCCCAATTAAAAACTCCTTTGTCAACGAGGAAAGTAACCATTACACCATTGAACAACCAAACAGCAAAACAAACTGTAAATGCAAGTGTATTCAGAAAAAGCATCCGATGTGACTTACCACTTACAATAACTTCCATAGTGCTGAGTTGAATGATAGGACAAAGCTATAAGCCTAAGCTAGAAAAAGTATGACAGAAGGCATGTTGTGTTTTTAAACGAAAAGGAATTTTGAACAAAATGAAATTTGTGAATTTGTTTTTGTTTTGATATCCAATTCAAAGATTTTTTCAATTCCATTTTTTGGAAAAAAACATCAGATAGGATGAAACAATTATACCAAACGGGACATTTTTATTTTGTCAAATATGAAAAAATGAATTCGAATGTTTTTTTGATTTTCCTGTGAAACGGAAATGCTAACGTTAGTAGGGCTTACAAGGGCAAGTAAAGCTTAGAAAATGATTTAAATCATAAAAGCATGAGGCGAATCATTGTTTGATATAAATCATATTTTGAAATTTGTTAGGGTGATAATTAAGATTCACAAAAAATAAATTCAAGTTTTTCCAAAAACAATTCAAAAAAAAACAAAATGAGTTTTTCAAAAAAGTTGACTAAAAACGTTGTTGCATTTGTGATCGCTTTATTGTTTCTTTTTCCGTTTTCAGGTATTGCTCAGGATGGTGAAGCCACTTTCAAAAATAATTGTGGATCCTGCCACACAATAGGAAAAGGTCGCTTGGTCGGGCCAGATCTTTCAGGAGTAACAACAAAACGACCTGAAGCATGGCTTTTGAAATGGGTGAAAAGTTCTACCACTTTCATTGCAAGCGGGGATGCAGATGCAAAAGCATTGTTTGATCAATTCAAAATTCCAATGCCGGATCAGAAACTTACGGAACCTGAAATGAAAGCAGTGTTTAGCTACATTACCAATACAGGTCTTGCCGTGGCAGCAGAAAAGGAAAAAGCAAAACTTGCTGTTCCTCCTGTAATTGCCCAATCAAACACGCCCAAAACACACGCAATGCTTTTTGAAAATCCATTGCTGTACTTGTACATATTTTTTTCTGTTTTCATTGTAGTGGTGGCGTATTCAGTTTGGAATGCGAAACGCATTTTGAAACAGCAAGGGATAAAATTTGATCTTACTCCTGCAGCTACCTACAAGAAAGTAAGTCGCGTAAAAAGTAGCTGCGATATTTACGCAACATGCAGCAAGTTCCCTGGGTGTTCTTCTTGGAATAAAAAGGAAGTGTTGGGTTTATGTCCCAAAGGGATTTAATTGAGAAAAAAAATAATAAGAAACCCGAAGAAAAAAATCTTCGGGTTTCTTATTAATATGCCACTTATTTTTATTTCACACGCGCAAATTTGCTGGTGAAATGTCGTAGGAATTTGGGTTCTTCTGTTATTTTAAATCCTTTTACATTTTCCTTATTTGCAATTAGTTTTTCAAAAACCTCAATGACATATTCAATATGACTTTGTGTATAAGCTCTTCTTGGAATAGCCAACCTAACTAATTCTTTCGGCGCTGGAATGAGCTTGCCTTTTTTGTCATATTTCCCGAACATAACCGAACCAATTTCCACTGTGCGAATTCCTCCCTTGATGTAGAGTTCAACGGCAAGTGCTTGTCCTGGATATTCGTGGACAGGAATATGTTTGTAAAATTCTTTGGCATCAATATAAACGGCGTGACCACCAATTGGCCAAATGAGAGGAACTCCAATTTTTCTTAAATGCTCTCCGAGAAAAGTGGTGCTGCTAATTCTGTATTCCAAATAATCTGCATCAAAAACTTCTTCAAGGCCAATGGCAATTGCTTCCATGTCTCTTCCAGAAAGTCCACCGTAAGTTGTGAAACCTTCTGTGATGATCAAAAGATTTTTGCAAGCTTCAGCGAGTTCTTTGTTTTTCAATGCAAGGAATCCTCCCATATTTACCAACGCATCTTTTTTTGCACTCATGACTGCGCCATCTGTCAAGGCAAACATTTCTTGTGCAATTTTTTTGTAGGATACTTTTTCATATCCCTTTTCACGCTGTTGAATGAAGTAGGCATTCTCAGCAATCCTGCAACAATCAAGAAAGAAATTCACTTTGTGTTTTTTGCAAATTCTACTTACGTCACGCGCATTTTTCATGCTTACCGGTTGTCCTCCGCCACTATTATTGGTAACAGTAAGAATTACACCGCCGATTTTTTCCGCAGGATATTTCTTTAGCAACTGTTCCAGTTTCTCCACATCCATATTCCCTTTGAAAGGAAAATAATCTTCTGGATTTTTTGCATCAGGCGATGGAATATCAATTGCTGTTGCTCCTGAAAATTCAATGTTCGCACGTGTGGTGTCAAAATGTGTATTGCTGATAAATACTTTTCCTTTTCCACCGAGGTAAGTATATAAAATACTTTCGGCCGCTCTTCCTTGGTGTGTTGGAAAAACGTATTGCAATCCGGTGAGATTGCGAATTACTTTTTCCATTTTCAACCAACTTTTTGAGCCGGCGTAAGATTCATCGCCCAACATAATTCCAGCCCATTGATCAGAGCTCATTGCTGAGGTTCCACTGTCCGTTAGGAAGTCAATCATTACCGTTTCGGAATGAAGCAGGAATGGATTGAAGTGCGCATCCTTAATATAATTTGTTCTTTCTTTTTCTGTCGTTAAACGGAAAGGTTCAACCATTTTAATTCTGAATGGTTCGATGATTGTTTTGAAGTCTTTCATAATTTTTCTTTTTTTCGTTCCCACAAAAGTTTTTTCCCAAACCCAAGTGTGTTGTCTGTCATTTTTATTTCTTCGAGGAGAATTGCCCAGATTTCTCCTGGGATTACTCTTGCAAAGGGGTATTTATTGTAATAACTTTCTTTAGCGATGTTTAGGTTTTCAGCTGTAGGAATTAGGAAGGTTCCCGAAAATTGAATTCCCTTTATTTTTCCTTTTTCCAATTTATCAGGAAGAATGGTTCCTGCGACATGGTTGTTTTTCAGTGCTTCTTGAATGTGTCTTGTGGTGTTGTCAGACTTAAAAATAAGTGCATTCAATTCTTCATTCCAAGCAAAAAAACAATTTGCACAATGTGGAACATCTCCAATGCACGTGCAATACGTGAGATTGGTTTGTGAATTAATAAACGAAGAAATTGCCGATTCCATATTTTCAAAATATCCCCAAAAGTCTATTTCACCGAATTGTCCAAATTTTGAATTAATAAAGCAAGATTTTTTTTCTTTTCCAATCCGAGTTCATTGTCACAATCGGCAAATCTGAAATTTATATTTTCATTTTCAGTTGGAGAAAAGAGTGCATCTGCAACGTGAAACACTTCATCATTTTCAACTGCAATGTGATCCAAGAGGACTTCCTTGTAAATGTGGAATTGCTGTTGTGCTCTTAAATAATCTTTTTTATTCAGGAAATCTTCAACTCCTCTTAGCAACTCCCGAAAATCCTCATGATTTTCCAACATTTCCTTGATGATTCCGTCAGCAATCATTTCGTTTTTCTTGTTCATTTCGGGGAACAATATTTTCTCCTCCTTAAAATGGTGGTAGGCATCTCCATATTCCCTGAAAAAGGAAAGTAATTGGCGAGCAACATCTTCATATTCACTGTCCTTTTTCCCAATTAGCTTGGCAATTCGGTCTGAAATTTCACAAGCTGTAGAAATTACAACATGTTCATCGGTCAAAAGTTTGATTGAGTCATTCATGATAATTGGTGTGAGAAAAATATAATGGTTATTATTAATTTATATAGTTGTGTTAAATAGCAACCTGTGTCAAAGGCAATCTTGTCTTATGATTTGGAATACCACTATTCCCATTTCAATTCATCGAAACTTCTTTGTAGGTAAACCGAAATCATTTCTTTTCTGTATTGACGTGAATAAACATCATTGTCGACAATTCTAGCTTTTTTTACAGCAGAAGTGATCAATGCATTTTTATCATCTGTTGTTTTTCCCTCTACAACAATTGGTTTAGGATCCACTCCGCCGAGAACAATTCTTACTCTTCCAATTTCACTTTGTGAAACAGCTGTCGTGAGCGATGTAAAATCAACCGCTTCACGTGGACGGAGTTTTTTGAAAATGCAAATCTGTTTTTCACCAATGGGAATCTGAATATTTCGGATCAACGCTGTTGCACTTAGCTTTCTTGGATTCATCCCGTCGCCTGAATAAATATCTTCAAGCGCAATGGTAGATTCCCCATTGGTATCGATAATTTCGAGCCTTGCATTCAAAGCGATGAGCACAGGTGCTGTGTCGGAAACAAATTTTGAAAAACAATTTTTCTTACCGCCAGTTGCAATGCAGATTTCCCCATCACATTTCAAACAATATCCTACAGCTTCTCTCCACCATTCACTTTGATTGTAAAAGGAACATCTGTTTTCACACAAAATATTTCCACCGATAGTAGCCGTTTTGCGTAATATGGGTGAAGCCACTTCGTGAGCCGCTTGAATTAATGTGGGAATGTATTTGACAATGGATTCGTGTTTTTTCAGATCGTCTAATTTTATCAATGATCCAATTTTCAAATAATCACCATCGATGGAAACTTTTTTCAATTCTTCGATCTCCGTGATATCGATCAAACAATTCGCTTCTTCATTTCCCTGATATTTATTCACGATCACATCGGTTCCACCTGCGAGGTATCGAAATGAACCAAGGTATTGACTCGCTATTTTTATAGCTTGCTCAACAGATTTTGGTTTTACATAAATTTTTTCGGAAACCATTATAAACTAGCTTTTGAAGTGGAATTTATTTTTTCTTTTTCTTTCAATAATCTCAAAACATCCTCTGATTTGATTGGAAGTTTTGTGATTCGAATTCCAACTGCATCATAGACTGCATTTGCGATGGCTGGCAATACTGCATGAATGGCACCTTCTCCTGTTTCTTTCGCACCAAAAGGACCTTCCGGATCAATCGTCTCGATGATGTTGGTGTGAATGGGAGGAGTATCCAAACTTGTCGGAATTTTATAATCCAAGAAATTATTGTTGATCAATAATCCATTGTAATATGACATTTCTTCCGTCATCACTTGCCCGATTCCCATGTGCCAAGAGCCTTCCAATTGTCCTTCAACTGCCAATGGATTTAGTGCTTTTCCACAATCGTGAGCACCCCAAACATTGATGATTTTCACATGTCCTGTTTCTGTATCCACTTTCACTTCTGCGACACAAGAACTGAAAGAATAAGATGGACTTAATCCTGCTCCAGCTCCTTTGAAATCACCACCCAATTTTGGAGAAATATATTTTCCACTCACATTCACTGCACCACGATTTGCTGTCAAAATTTCAATGGCTTGATCCCAACTTAGATCGACCGATTTATCATTGCTGAAAATTCTATTCTCAGAAAAAATCAATTCTTCTACAGGAATATTTTTCTTTACAGAAATGGAGTTTGCAATTTCTTTTTTGAGATTTTCAGCTGCATCTTTTGCTGCATTACCAGCCATAAATGTTACGCGACTGGAATAGCTTCCCAAATCAACAGGTGTGATCAATGTATCTGCAGCGATTACAAATGTTTTGTCCATGCTAATTCCAAGTACCTCTGCAACAATAATGGCAAGCATGGTATCGCTGCCTTGTCCAATATCATTCGCGCCAGAAGCAATTAAAACTCTTCCATCAAAATCAACTTTCAAATGCACTACTGATTGCGGCAATTCATTCCATACGATCGGCAATGCACTTCCACTAATGAAAAATCCGCAAGCAACTCCATAGCCATGACCTTGCGGCATTTTACCATGTTTGTTTTTCCAATCGGATTGTTCTGCCACTCTTTGAATTGCTTCTCTGCTTCCATTCGAAGTGATGCGGTAATGACCAACTGTCAATGAATTCGGATCGAGAAAATTTTTCATTCGCATCTCGACAGGATCAATTTTTATTTGATGTGCAATTTCATCGATCATCGATTCAACTGCAAATCTTGTATTCACTGCACCATGTCCGCGCATGGCACCACATTGTGGTTTGTTGGTATAAACACGATAGGTTTTAAAACCGAAATTATTCAGCTTGTAGGGAGCTTGAAGCAATACGCCATTGTAATAGGATGTAACCACTCCAAAACTTCCGTATGCACCACCATCAATTGCAACATCGGCATCAAGCACTTTCAAAAATCCATCTTTACTTGCGCCTAATTGGATAGTCATTTTTGTTGGGTGACGACCATGGTTGTTCAAGAATACTTCTTCCCGCGTCAATCGAACTTTCACTGGTTTTCCAGTTTTTCTTGCAATGTGCGCGACAATAATTTCATGCGCGAAAGGATCGCTTTTTCCACCGAAACCACCACCGAGAACAGGTTTGATTACGCGTACTCTGCTCAATGGAACTTCCATTGTTTTTGCAAGTGCGCGATGGAGGTAGTGTGTTACTTGTGTTGCAGAAATCATGGTCAAACCATTCTCATCCCAAAATGCTGTGGACGCGTGCGGCTCTGTAAAACCATGATTGATGCCAATCATTTCAAAATCCATTTTTAATGCAACTTCAGCTTCTTTCAATCCTTGTTGCTGATCACCAAAGCGTAATTCCGCTTTCTTGTGAATGTTGTTATTGAATTTTGTTGTGTCGTGAATTTTTTCTGCTGTACCAATGTCATTCAAGGAATCGTCAATGGTAAGGAATGCTTTAAGCGGTTCGTAAACAACCTTGATGTGTTTGCATGCATGTGCTGCAATTTCTTCTGAATCTGCTGCAACAGCCGCAACAATTTCTCCAGCATATCTTGTTTTTTCAATGGCCATTGCCGTTTCATCTTGTGAAAGAGGCAATACTCCAAAAGTGATTGGCAATTCTTTTCCTGTGGCAATATATCGAACGCCTTCCATTGCCAAAGCTTCAGAAGTGTCAATACTTACAATGCGAGCATGTGGATAAATACTTTTTACAAATTTTACATGCAAAACATCTTTGAATTGATAGTCGTCTGCATAATCAGCAATTCCCTGAACTTTTTTTGTTGCCTCAATGTATGGTCGGCCAACTCCAACAGTTCCTGTTTCTTTTTCTTTTTTTCTTTTGATGATTTTGCCTGAATTCTTTTCTTCGGCGTATTCAGCAACCGCTTCCACAATCTTTTTATATCCAGTGCAACGACAAACATTTCCTGATAACGCTTCCTTTATTTCATGTTTTGTAGGATTCGGATTCTTGCTTAAAAAATCCAATGAAGTGATGATCATTCCTGGAGTACAAAATCCACACTGAATCGCACCTTTCTCCACAAATTTTTCCTGCAAGCGATGCAGTTCTCCATTTTTGGAAACGCCTTCGATAGTTGTAATTTCAGCACCATCATAACGCAAAGCAGGAGTGATGCAACTGAGCACAGGTTCCTTGTTAACGAGAACAGTACAAGCTCCACAACTTCCTTGCTCACAACCGACTTTTGTACCTGTAAGGCCAACCTTTTCACGAATGACATTTGAAAGCATTTCGTGTTCCTCAACGAGAAGGTCGAAATTTTTTCCGTTGATTTTAATGTTGATTTGTTTCATACTATTTTTTCCAATCGGATGATTTTTACTGGACAATTTTTCGCTGCGAGTTCATTGGCTTCCCATTCATCATCAAAAACAGTTGCCATGTAAATTCCTTTTTTTTCTATTCCTTCAATCAAAGTTGATTTCCCATCCAAACGTGATATTCTCCATCTTGATTTATTTACTTCCACACATGCATTACAACCAATGCATTTTTTGCGCTGATGAAAAATCCGAATCATACTGTACTTTTCATCTTGTATAATTTATCGGAAGCACGAATTTTAACGTTGATAGGAATGGAAATGGTTTCACCACGTTTTGCAATTTCACTTTTCACATCATTGATTCTCATTTCTGTTATGGCTGTCTGAATGATTCCTGTTGTAGGTCCTGAAATCATTATTTCATCGCCAACTTCCAAGGATTGACTTTCAATTTTGAATTCACCAATTCCAATTTTCTCAAAATATTTTATGCCTTTTCCAATATAGATTTTCTTTTTTGTTGCCTTGGAACCATATTCATCATTCCATTCTCCCATTTTTCTTCCGAGGTAATAACCATCCCAGAATCCGCGATTAAATACAGTGGAAAGTTCTTTTGTCCAACCTTCAATTTTTGCTGGAGAATAAGTTCCATCAGAAAGCGAATCAATTGCTTCGTGATAACATTTGGTAACGGTGTGAACATATTCTTCACCACGTGCTCGTCCTTCAATTTTCAAAACAGAAACTCCTGCATTGACAATTTTGTCAATGAAACTGATCGTACAAAGATCTTTCGCTGACATGATATATTCGTTCTGAATTTCAAATTCAGTTCCCGATTCTTTGTCGGTAACGATATAACTTCTTCTGCAATTTTGAACACAAGCACCACGATTGGCAGAAGCAAAATCGGAATGCAAACTCATGTAGCATTTTCCGGAAACGGCCATGCACAAAGCTCCATGTGCAAAAATTTCAACACGAACCAATTCTCCAGAAGGCCCGCGAACATTTCTCTTTTTTATTTCTTCTGTGATTTCCGAAACCTGATCAAGTGTCAGTTCACGCGACATGACCATTACATCTGCATACGTAGAATAAAATTCAACCGTATCGATATTCGTAATGTTTGCCTGAGTGGAAATGTGCAATGGAATTCCAACTTTCTTCGCATAGTTGAAAACCGCATGATCTGAAGCGATGATCGCATCAATATTATTTGCCTTTGCTTCATCCACAATTCTTTTCATCAGATTGATGTCGTGATTGTAGAGAATGGTGTTGAGTGTGAGATATGATTTTACCTGATGTTCTTTGCAAATTTTACTGATCGCTGCAAGATCTTTCATCTCAAAATTGTTCGATGAACGGGTGCGCATATTCAACTGTTCAATTCCAAAATAAACAGCATTCGCCCCGACTTTCACAGCTGCTGAAAGCGATTCAAATGATCCACATGGGGCAAGTAATTCTACTTTGGTTTTTTCTTTCACTTATTTTTTTTCGAACCGCTTCAAAAATTCAAATTTTAGAGGTATCTTTTTCTCAAATTTCAC
This sequence comes from uncultured Flavobacteriales bacterium, assembly GCA_903873905.1. Taxonomy (GTDB): domain Bacteria; phylum Bacteroidota; class Bacteroidia; order Palsa-965; family Palsa-965. The sequence goes on along the minus strand of CAIQQJ010000131.1, from coordinate 34,959 downwards.
AATATTTAGGAGCAGCAAACATGATTTATATCATATCTCTCGCTAACATATATAACGACCTTAGCTGACATTGGAGTGGATGGTATTTTGTGCTGTTTCATTCCCCTAAAAAAGAAACTATAATGTCAAATTCAGGACTACATACGTTCCATATTCCAGTGATGGGTTTGGGATATACCATTGACACGCCGGTTAAAGTCGGGAAATATGGAATTTCATCTGTTGTTTCGATCATTGAAGATCATTTGGTGGAGAAGGTGCGGAAGTATTATTATGAAAAAGAAGTAGATGCTTTTATCCCAATTGAAACCAGCGATGTTGATCACCGTGCTAAACGAATTACTTCTTACCTGAATTTATTGGACAGGATCTTATCGAGACAAATTGAGGCGCTCAGATTGGAAAAATTTGAAGCAGGAACAGACATTGTTAAATATTTTGAAATGTTGCCAAGCAGTTCTCGTGTAAAAATGTTGTACGAGAAAATGTTGTTGACTGAAGGGGTCGAGAAAACTGCTATGCAACAGCAATTGCGGAAAGAGATTAAAGCCGGTGATATTGATGTTAATATCATGACAAAATGCGACCGCAATAATTATGATGATGATGGTGAAGTTCTTCCACCTGAATATGCGGATGCAATGGCAGCCTTGCGTGGATTTGCGCAAAGCACCTTGTCGTCTTCTGTTGTTTTCTCAGCGGGAATGAATCCTAGGCTTTATGCCTATTGCGAATCATTTGATGATTTTTTGCCTGATGCAAATGGAAACTTGAAGAAGAAAATAATTCTTAAAGTAAGTGATTTCAGATCTGCTTTTATTCAAGGGAAAATTCTTGCGAAAAAAGGATTGTGGATTTCAGAATATAGAATTGAATCAGGATTGAATTGTGGTGGGCATGCATTTGCCACAGAAGGACTTTTGCTTGGTCCGATTTTGGATGAATTCAAATCCAGAAAAAGTGAATTGGAGAAGGAATTGTGGATGATGTGTAATGAAGCATTGAAACAAAAATCCAAAAATAATTTTGGCTCGCCGTTGAAAACAAAAATCACGGTGCAAGGTGGAATTGGAACGGCAATTGAAGATTGTTTCCTACGCGAATATTTTGAATTAGATGGTTGCGGTTGGGGAAGTCCATTTTTGCTCGTGCCTGAAGCTACGAATGTGGATGAAGGAACGCTCGATCAATTGGTGAAAGCAAAAAAAGAGGATTATTTTCTTAGTCATGCGTCGCCACTTGGAATTCCAATCAATAATTTTGCAGGAAGCACTTCCATTCTTCAACGCAATGCAAGAATAGATGCAGGAAGACCAGGAAGCCCGTGTTACAAGAAGTTTCTTGGGTTCAATACGGAATTCACCACTGATCCTATTTGCACCGCATCAAGAGAATATCAAGCAAAAAAAATCAATCAGCTAAAAGAGCAAAAACTTTCTGAAGAGGAATTTGAAAAACAATTTAACTTCATTACAGAGAAGGAATGTTTGTGCGAAGGTCTTGGCGCTTCTACATTGATAAAAGACAATCTTCCACTCTCCCATAGCCTAACTGCTGTGAGCATTTGTCCTGGTCCAAATCTGGCATATTTCTCGGGTGTTTTTTCACTGAAGGAAATGGTGGATCATATTTATGGAAAAGTGAATATTCTAAACCAATTGAACAGGCCAAATTTATTTGTGAATGAGCTTGTTCTTTATGTGGATTATTTTCTGGCAGAAATCAATATGCACATCGAAAATATTTCAGCGAAACAAACGAGGTATTTCGATTCGTTCAAGGAGAATCTCTTGAAAGGCGTAGAGTATTACAAAAATATTATTCCAGAAATGAAATTGTTTTCTGAAAATGCACTTGGCTCATTTGGAAAAGATTTGGAACGACTGGAGGATATGATCCGCAATATTCAGGTTCCTATTCCAATTGTAATAGATTAATTCCCCGCACCTATACTTTTACCGCCATCAACATAAATGGTTTGGCCGGTAATGAATTGGGTTTTTTCTGATGCGAGAAATGCGACTGCGTTGGCAACATCCTCAGGTTTTCCCATTGTTCTTGTTGGTTGTGCGTCAATCAGTTTTTGTAAAACATCCTTTTCCAATTTTTGCGAAAGTGGCGTGTCAATTAATCCTGGTGCGACTGCGTTTACGCAAACATTATATTTCCCCAATTCAAGCGCAAGCACACGTGTAAGACCAATTACGCCAGCTTTGGATGCGGAATAATTACTTTGCCCGCGATTGCCCAACCACGCGCGTGATGCAATGTTTACAATTCTTCCGCTATTCTGATTTTTCATCATTTTCGCAGCTTCTCTGCACATCAACCAAGTTCCTTTGAGATTTACATTGATCACAGCATCAAAATCTTCCACAGGCATTTTCCAGATCATGTTGTCTTTTATGATTCCTGCATTATTGACAAGAACATCAAGCTGTCCATATTCTGAAGAAATGGTTTTGAATAATTCGGTTGTTTTATTTTCGTCGCAAATGTCAACTGAAATAAAACGGATTTTATCATTGCCCATTTCATTTTGCAGACGTTCTCCATTTTCCTTGTCAATATCAATGGCGAGCACAAAATAATTTTCATTCACCAATCTTTCTACAATGGCTTTTCCAATTCCCTTTGATGCTCCTGTTACTAATGCGATTTTATTTTTCATGTGTGACTTTATTTTTGACTGAAATTAATTTTGAAAGAATGCTAATGGCAATTTCATCTGGAGTTTCTGCAAGAATATCAATTCCCATTGGCATATCAATTGCAAAAAGTTTTTCTTCGGAAATATTCAGTCCTTCACTGAACATTTTTTTTGTCATTTCAACTTTCCGTTCGCTTCCGATCATTCCAAGGTAAGCGAAGGGCTTGTTGACACAATAGGCCAAAATTTCCCTGTCAATTGGATGACTGTAAGTCATGATACAGATATAAGTCTGTTCATCGAAAGGCAAAACACGTAAGGCTTCTTGGTGCGAAAGATTCATTTTATTTACTTCTGGAATTTTTATTTCATCCAGATATTCTTTTCGATCATCAATAATGACAATTTCAAAACCGAAATGTTGTGCAAATTTAGCAAGCGCAACTCCCGTATGACCCGCGCCAAAAATGTAGAGTTTGTTTTTTTTCATAATTGGCTCAATAAAAATATCAACGGTGCCACCACAGCACATGTTATGTTGATGCAATAAATCATGACGAAACAGATTTGGTTTTCCACTTGTCATCACGGCAATTGCATTTTCAATTACTTTTTTTTCAAGACTTCCGCCACCAATTGTCCCCCAGATTTTGCTGTCCTCATAAACAATCATTTTGCTTCCAGTTTTTGCGGGAGCAGATCCTTTTGTTTGAACTATGGTGCACACAGCAGCCTTTCGTCTGCCTTTTTGAATTTCCAACAACACGTCATAAATATTTTCCATGGCTTCAAAGAAAAAATCCGCTGTTAAGAGAATACTTTTTGTAATCTTCTGGTGTATTAATATTGAACAAAATAGACGGATCGTTTACAACCACTTCATTGCGTTTGAAATTTGAAAGGATTTCCCTTAATGTAAGTTCTGATTTTTCAATTTTACGAATATGATCGATGATTGATTTGGAAATAAGAATCGGATGCCCACCATGATTTTCATGAACAGGAACAGTGTAGGCATCTGGGATTTTATTTTCATATAAGGTATTTATTAAACTCGGACTGACAAACGGATTATCGACATTTTGTATGAAACAATAATCTGTTTCAGTGATGTTGTCCAATCCGAGTTTGAGCGAATGAAATCTGCCAGCAGTTGAATTATCGTTGACAATTATCCTTGCTTCAGATTTTAGATGGTTCAACAGCTTTTTCCAAATTGGAAGTATGTAGTTTTTGTTGAAAACGACAGTAATATTTTCAACATCCGCCAATTTATAGGTTTCAATGATTTTTTCGATAAAGGTCTTGCCCTGAAAGTCCAAATAGGGTTTTGGGCATCCCATTCTTTCCGATTTTCCACCCGCAAGAACCACAGCACTAGTAGCTTGTTTCATTTGAATTTTTCTGTGGTAAACCTAATTTCAGCGAAATGATTAAAATATGATGTAGGTCATAGTGGATCATGACATTTGGAGATTACTTTGTTACACAAAAAAGTGGAATTTGGTATTTTAAGATACCATAAAAGGATAAAAAGGAATTAATATCTCTGAAAAATGGATAAGCTTGATCAGCTGCTGAAAGAATGTGAAGCACTTGCTTTTGACCTGAACTTTGAAGTAGCAAAAAAATGGAAAGCTGATTCTCCTGATCGTATGATTGTTGGTTATTTGCCAATCTATGTACCACGGGAAATTATGCACGCCGCCAAGGCATTACCGGTTGGAATTATGGGAGCCGGTGATCGAAAACAAATCATTAAGGGTGATGCCTATTATCAATCCTACATATGCCATCTCCCACGTGGCATCATAGAAATGGCTTTGGATAAAAACCTGAATGATTTTGATGGTTTTCTTTTCCCTGCAATTTGCGATTGTGTTAGAAATCTTTCTGGCATGTTCAAACTTTCTAAAAAAGGGAACTTCCAACGCTATTTCGATTATCCGCAAAATTTTGATCCAAAAATTGGCGGAACTTTTTACAAACAGGAAATGGAAAAAATCATTGACGATATGTTCAAAGTCAATGGTGTGAAAGTAACGGTTGATGCAATTAATAAAGCAATCGGACTTTATAATATTAACCGTCGTTTGATCGAAGCGATTTATAAAATCAGACAGGAATTCCCTTGGAGATTATCTGCAGTTGATACGTATTATGTTCTTCGTGCAGGACTTGCAATTCCTGTAGAGCAGCACAATAAAATTCTACAACAAGTTATTGATGTAATCAGTATAGAGCGTGGAGAACCGATGGATAATATCCGTGTTGTGATTTCTGGTTCTTTCTGTGAACAACCGCCAATTGGAATGATAAAATCAATTGAAATGGCAGGTTGCTATATCGTTGAAGATGACTTGATGCTTGGCTCACGTTGGATTCAAGGCGATATTGACGATACAACTGCTAATCCTCTTGAAACATTGGCTTTGGCTTACATTAATCAAAGTACTTTTTCATCGGCTTATTATGATGTAGGCAATCCAAAAGGAAAACGTTTGGTGAAACTTGCAGAAGCGTGTAATGCCGACGGAGTGATTTTCTGCGCAGCTAGTTTCTGTGATCCAGCATTGTTGGATCGTCCAGAAATGCAAAAAGAATGTGATGCAGCAGGACTTGCTCACATCAATTTTCAATTCCACGAAAATACCGGACAATTCAAAGTCATCAAGGAACAAGCCGGAACTTTTTCTGATTCAATTAAACTCTGGGCCTAAACCAAAAAAAATAGTTTACAATGGCTAATCCGCAAGATGCAATAAAAGAAAAAAGTATGGTCCTTCAGAAGGACATGCTTGCAAAACAATTTCAAGATTTAGGTAAAGCGAAAGAACTTGGAAAAAAAGTGGTTTATACTTTTGTACCAGGTAATCTTACCGAATTGATTCTTTCATTCGATATGCTTCCCGTATATCCAGAAATCAATGCACTACAATCAGGTATGAGAAAAAAATCAGCGGCCTATATCAAGGATGCTGAAAAAATTGGATTCTCTGAAGATGTTTGCACTTATGTAAAGTGTGATATCGGAATGATGTTGAATGGCAACGTCGGACCTACAGGTGAAAAACTTCCAGCTCCAGATTTGTTGCTGTTGAGTTACACAGGATGTTTTACATTCTTGAAATGGTTTGAAAATCTTGAACGGTTGTATCCAGGTGTTCCTGTTGCAATGCTTCATACTCCTTATCAGGAAGATGGACAAATTACAACGGATCAAATAGAATACATGGTGAAGCAAATGAACGAGGATGTTATTCCGAAAATGGAAATGGTATCTGGTAAAAAATATGACCAGGTTCGTCTTTCCAAAATGATGGAAAATTCAGCGAAGGCTGAAGATCTTCTTGTGAAAATTCTTGAAAGTGCGAAACATGTTCCTTCACCAATCGATGCTTATTTCGCTGGTGTATATTATATCGGACCAATTTTCACCGCATTCCGTGGTACACAAGAAGCGGTTGATTATTATGAAGAGCTTTGGAAAGAGGTACAGGAAAGAATGCGACTCGGTCTTGGCCCTGTAACGCCAGAAGGGGAAATCAAAGAAGAAAAATTCCGTTTGGTAGTTGAAGGACCTCCAAACTGGACCAACTTCCGCGAATTCTGGAAAATATTTTATGACATGGGCGCCGTAATTGTGGCATCATCTTACACAAAAGTGGGTGGAGTTTATGATATGGGATTCCGTCACGATCCAAAACAACCATTGGAGAGTCTTGCAAAATATTGCATGGGCTGTTACACGAATTTGAATCTTCCACAACGTGTAAATCTTTTGGCTGATTATGTAAAAGAATATAAAGCAGATGGTTTTTTGATCAATTCAATCAAGAGTTGCAATTCATTCTCGGCAGGTCAATTGATGATCATGCGAGAAATTGAACAGCGTTCAGGTGTGCCAGTTGGATTCGTAGAATCTGATCTTGTTGATCCGCGTTATTTCTCCTATGCGAATATCAAGAATCGTTTGGAGTCTTATTTCCAAATGTTGGAACAAAGAAAAATCATCATGTCACAAGAAGAAGGTGCTACAGTTTAATATTTGAAAAGTAAACAACATGCATAAATATTATTTAGGTGTTGACCTTGGATCAACAACTTCGAAGGCGGTAATCATCAATGAGAATGATGAAATCATCGGCCGTGGAATTACAAATACCAGAGCGAATTACGCTGTCGCTGCTGATATTGCTCGTGCTGAAGCCGTTTACAATGCACGCTTTTCCATTCTAAAGAGGAATCTTGAAAAGGAAATGGAAGCTAATCCTGAATACAGAAAATATATTTCTGATTTGGAAAATGCTTTTCAATACGAGCAATTCAGAATTCGTATTGACAAACTTGGTGAGGAGCTTTTAAAAACTACCAAGAGTTATATCAAACCTGAAATGCAGGATACTATTTTGGAAGCTTTGCGCGCCATTCGTAAATCAATGAAGCCAAGGATTAAGAATGAATATCTGTTTGGTAATCTTGGAAGCAAAAATCAATTCTTCCGCGATATTGTTTCTGAAAAATACAATGAAGAAGTTGCGAAATTGGGGCCTGAATTATTCGAGTCGTTGATGACCGTGTGGGATAAAAGTATCACCCCTGCTGAAAACATTTCTGTTGATTTTGATTTCATTGAATTGATTCATAAATCAATGGATCGTTTGAAAGAAAAATACAATACGCTTACAGAGACCGCAGCAGAAAATGTTAGCGTAAACTTTGATGCAGAAATAAATTTATTGAAAGGAAAAGTTGAAAATATTTCAGATTCACTTCGTCAACACATTGATGATGTTGCAATGATGGATTTCAATATTACCAACATGACTGGAACAGGATATGGTCGCGCTCTTCTTCCTTTCCCTGAAGATTGCATTCGTTCCGAAATTCTGTGTCACGCTTTCGGTGCACACGCTGTTTTCCCTGATACAAGAACTGTTCTTGACATTGGCGGACAAGACACCAAAGCAATTCAAGTGGATAAATATGGTCTTGTTACCAGTTTCCAAATGAATGATCGTTGTGCTGCCGGTTGCGGAAGATATCTTGGTTACATCGCTGATGAAATGAGTATTTCACTCAATGAACTTGGACCAATGGCGATGCAAGCAGAAAAAGAGGTTACAATCTGTTCTACTTGTACAGTTTTTGCTGGTGCCGAATTGCGCGAATTGACAAACCTTGGAGAAAAGAGAGAAGATATTTTAGGTGGTTTGCACAAAGCGATCATCATGCGGGCTATGTCATTAATCGCTCGTTCAGGTGGTGTGTTCAACGAATTTACTTTCACAGGTGGTGTTGCTCGTAATCCAGCAGTTATCAAATACCTCGGACAACTTGTGAAGGAAAATTATGGAGACGGAATAAAAATCAATATCCATACCGATTCCATTTTCATGGGCGCTTTAGGTGGAGCAATGTTTGCCAGAAGAAATATCAAAGTTGATCTACCTTCGGCGAAGAAGAATAAGGAAGTAGCCTGAACTTAAAATCCAGGCACTCCATTTCCTCATAGTTTTTTCAATAGACTTCAATTACTATTGGAGATATAATATTTTTGCAAAAAAATGATATTCTTCAAGTGAGCAAATCGAGGGAAGTAATACAAATTGATCTTGAAAAAGTAATCAGAGGAAAAAATCCGCGTCTTCTGAAATGGCTACCGCGTTTCCTATTGTCATACATGAAGCGCATTGTTCATCAAGATGAATTCAATGATTTTCTGTTACGTACAAAGGATGTAATGGACCACAAATTCATTGATGCAGCTATTCTAGATTTTGGAGTAGTGTTGATCAGCGAAGGCTTAGAAAATATTCCGAAAGAAGGTGGACTGATCATTGTTGCAAATCATCCTCTTGGTGGTATCGATGGAATTGCACTGATGTGTGAAGTAGGGAAGAGGAGAACAGATCAGAAGGCAATCGTCAATGACATTTTGATGAATCTTGAAAACATGGCGAGCCTGATGATTCCTGTGAACAAGCATGGAAAGAATGCAGCTGTGAGTATTGCGCAAATAGACCAATCGTATGCTTCTGAAGGTTGCACAATTGTTTTTCCAGCAGGTTTGGTTTCAAGAAAGCAAAATGGAAAAATCGAAGATCTTGAATGGAAGAAAAGTTTTGTGACCAAAGCAATAAAATATAAACACGATGTAATTCCAGTATATATCGATGCGCAGAACAGTGGCTTTTTTTATAACCTGGCGCGATTCAGGAAAACAATGGGGATTAAAGCAAACATTGAAATGTTTTACCTCGTGAATGAAACGTACAAACAAAAAGGTAAAGCAATAAAAATAACTGTTGGATCACCAATTTCATACGAGAAATTCACGAAGGAAAATACCGACCAGCAGTGGGCACAAAAAGTGAAAGAGCATGTTTATGGAATGAAAAATGGTAAAAGTGTTTTTTAATAATTATTTATTTGCCATTTTTTTTGCTGTCAAAAATTGAGGGAACCTGATTGTCATGGATTATTTACTTGCGCCATTTCGGATAATATTCAAAATTTATTACCTGCTGTTTTTTTCAATCGTAATGCTGGTAATGTTTCCGCTCTACTTTTATTTATTCCGAAATCCAAAACGTTTTCCGACAGCCTTTAGCGTGATGAAATTCCATGCATTTTTGTTGGTGGCTTTTGCTGGAATAATCATGAAAGTAAAAGGAAAAGAAAATATTCCCGCAACAGGATCATTTATCATTTGCCCGAACCACACTTCTTTCATGGATGCATTTTGCCTCTACCGATTGTTCAACAGATATTTTGTTTTTGTGGGAAAAAAGGAAATTGAAAAATGGCCACTCTTCCATATTTTTTATACATCTGGAATGAATATCATGGTCGATAGAAGTAGCACAGCGGGTTCTTTCAAAGCAATCAAAAGAATGTCGCAGGAAATTGATAATGGAATTCCACTCATGATATTTGCAGAAGGCACCCGACCAAAAGATCCACCGAATCTTGGACCATTCAAGCCTGGCGCATTTGCAATTGCCATTCAAAAACAAATCCCGATTCTTCCCATTACGTTTGTGAGTAATTGGAAACGTCTTGGAATTGGTGGAATGTTCAAAGGAAAAGCGGGTCCTGGCTTCAGCGAAGTGATTATTCACAAACCAATCATGACAATTGGCTTGAAAAAGGAAGACCATACTCAACTTGAAGAAGAAGTCAGATTGGCAATAAATGGCCCCTTGGTTGAAAAGCAATAATTCCAATCGAAAAATCAGCCTATTTTATGAATTTTTCCAAAAAATCTCCCATGAAAAGCTGGATTTTTTATCGATTAAAAATTAATCTGGAATTCTAAATTTTTCAATGTGAAATATGACGGTGATCATAAGAAGAGAGTGTCTTTGAGTGTTACTTTGGTACAGGAAAAAACATGACAAAAGATGAAAAAGGTGCTTGTCTTGGGTGCGGGCTTGATTGGAAAAACTATTGCAATTGATTTAAGCAAAGCGTTTGAAGTTACTTGTGCGGATATGAATTTGAGTTCACTTTCTGAACTGTCTTCACGATTTCCAATCAAGGTTGTTCCAATTAATTTTCTTGATAAAGTTGAATTGGAAAAACTTGTTGCACCCTTTGATTTGGTAATTGGTGCAGTGCCTGGATTTATGGGATTCGAAGTTTTGAAAAATATTATTTCATGTGGAAAAAATGTCGTCGACATTTCTTTTTTTCCTGAAGATCCTTTTTTACTCAATGAACTTGCGATAAAAAATAATGTAACTGTTGTTGTTGATTGTGGTGTGGCACCTGGAATGTGTAATATCATTGCAGGATATCATAACAAACAAATGAAATTGACAGGTTACGAATGTCTCGTAGGAGGACTTCCTGTTGTTCGTGAATGGCCTTTCGAATACAAAGCGGTTTTTTCTCCTGCAGATGTCATTGAGGAATATGTTCGTCCTGCACGATATGTGGAAGATGGAAAACTAGTTACCAAAGAAGCTTTATCTGATTGTGTGAAAATTTCATTCCCAGAAACTGGAGAATTGGAGTCTTTCAATTCAGACGGACTGCGATCATTGGCACACACCATGCCTGATGTGAAAAACATGAAGGAAAAAACTTTGCGTTTTCCAGGTCATGTGGAATTGATGAAAATTTTTCGCGAAACTGGACTTTTCAGTAAAGAACCAATTGTCATAAATGGACAGAATGTTACTCCACTCGAACTTACCAGCAAATTGCTTTTTCCGAAGTGGAAAATGAAACCCGGTGAAAAGGATTTTACCATCATGCGAGTTGTAGTAGAAGACAACGAACAGAAAATCACCTACACACTGTATGATAGTTTTGATGATGAAACGCAAACCTCTTCAATGGCGCGCACCACTGGTTATACATGCACTGCCGCCGCCCATTTGGTTTTGGATGGAATGTTTTGGAGGAAAGGTATTTGTCCTCCTGAATTCATTGGTGAGGAGGAGAAGTGTTTTGAGTTTGTTGTGAATTATCTGGCGAAAAAAAATGTAATTTATAAAAAGGAAATTGTATCAATAAATAAACCTGAGCTGACAAATAAATAAAACTATGGAAAATTCTTTTTTTACAATGGGAATTGATGTTGGAAGTAATTTCATCAAGTTAGTCCTTGTTGACTATTCATCAAATCCAAAAATTATTGATAAGCAAACGGAAAAAATCCGCAAAAGAAATCCGACAACGCTTGCCGATGATTTGATTGTGGCTATGCTTGCTAAACATAATTTGAAGTATGAGGACGTAGCGTATCTTGCCTCTACTGGTGAAGGCGATCTTGTAAGACGCAAACGCGGACATTTTTATGGAATGACCACGCATGCAAAAGGCGCAAATTACTTTTTCCCAGATGCAAAAAGTGTTGTAGATATGGGAGCACTTTATGTGCGTGCCATCAAAATTGCAGAAGGTGCGCGTGTTCAGGATTATAAAATGACAGGACAATGTGCATCTGGTTCTGGACAATTTGTTGAAAATATTTCCAGATATCTTGGTTTATCTATTGAGGAAGTTGGTGAAGTTTCTTTGCAAGCTGCCGAACCAGAAATATCTTCTGGAATTTGTGCTGTACTTGCTGAAACGGATGTAATCAACATGGTATCGCGTGGAATTTCTACTCCAAATATTATCAAAGGAATTCACTTGTCAATTGCTGGAAGGATTATCAAACTTCTAAGTTCATTGAAAGCAGAGTCACCAATTATTCTTACAGGTGGAATGGCTTTGAACAAAGGAATGATGCAGGCAATCCAAGAACAACTTGATGAAACAGGAAAAACTTTTGTAATAAAAACTCATCCTGATGCAATTTATTCTGGAGCAATTGGAGCTGCTTTATGGGGTGGTTTTAGACATTTGAAACTCCAAGAGAAAAAAGCTGTTGCTGTTTGATAGAATAGAAGATTTAAATTGTGATTTAAGTAAAAAAATAATGAGAAATATATTTTTTCTTTTCTGCGCCGTTTTTTTTGCTTCCGCATTGGAAGCGCAAATCACAATTACTTCTGCTGATCTTCCACGCCTTGGTGACACCTATATTACCAATACGGATACAACTGCAAATTCTGTTACCGTAGTTTCAAACGGCTTACCAAGTGCGAGTTTTCAATCATGGAATTTCAGTTCACTCACTTCTGATTATTTGAGTGATCCAACTTATGGTGCAACATCTTGGACATCTTATGCTGCTGCTTTCCCGGCATCCAATTTATATACCTATGGTCCCGCTGCGCTTTACAGTAGTTTTTGTGGTGCAGCCCCAGTTGGAACACAGGGAATGAATAAAGGATATATGTTTTGGCAAGAAGACAATACGGGATTTCGCATTGTCGGTTTCCGATCTGATTCTGGAACGTATGCAAATAGAAACATTACCGAAAATCCGATGGAGCTTTTAATTGGAACTCCCGCGACTTATGGAACTGTTTTTACCAATACAGGTCGTTGGGAACTTCCGATGAATTTACAGCCACTTGATGTTGACACTTTCTATGTGAATAGAGTGGTGAAAACATTGACCTGTGATGCTTGGGGTTCAATTCAAACACCTAATCAAACCTATCCTTCAGTTTTGAGAATTCATGAACACATGATCCGCTACGACAGTGCCTATGCGAGAATTGGAACAACACTCGTTTATGCAATGGAGTTGAAAAGGGATACTCTCAATAATTACATGTACATCGCAAATAATGTTCATTACCCAGTTTGTATTGTTCATGCAGATGTACATGATGTTAATAAAAGCATTGAATATTATTACACGGTTCTTGCATCAACACCTGAGCATTCAACTTTTTCAAATACCACAAATGTTTTTCCTAATCCTGTGATTTCCGAAAGTACAATTGAAATTTCAACTGGATTTAATTTGGATAATGCTTCCATTTGTTATTTTGATTTAATGGGTAAACTGATAATGAATAAGGAAATAAGTTCGAGAAGCATTCAGGTTAACAGTAATGATTTTGCTGAGGGCGTTTATTTCTACACTATTCAGAATGCTATAGGAGAAATTCTAAATGGAAAAGTTTCGATTGTAAAATAACAACAATGAACATTCTCAAATCCGATATTGAACCGGGAAATACAATAGCAAACATTGCATTGATGCTTGAGAAGAATGTCAAGCGCTTTCCTGATCGAATTGTTTGCAGTGAAATGAGAAATGGGAAATTTGAAGGAATTACCTGGAAAACATTTTATCGCGATATTCAGAATATCATTTTTAACCTACGTGCTTTAGGTTTCGGAAAACAAGACAAGATGATTGTCTATTCCGCAAACCGAATGGAGATGTTGGAGTTGGAACTTGCTGTAATGGCAATGGGAGCAATCAGTGTTCCTATTTTTTCGTATTTCAATAAGGAAACAGCAACACTTCTCATCAATCATTCCGATGCGAAATTCATGGCGGTGTCAGGAAAATTGCATTTGCACAGAATTGATACATCGCTGAAACTCCAACGAATTATTGTATTTGATGATAATACAGAAGAGCGTTTCAATAATCAAATTTCATTTCGCTCATTGGTGAAAGAAAGTGGAGAAGAAAAAAATCAATTAGACTTTGAAATTTCTCCTGATGATATTTGTTTGAACATGTACACGTTCGGGACAATGGGAATTCCGAAATGTGTGCAATTAACACATGGTAATGTTTTATCACAACAAGCGGCGTTGGAGAAATTGTGGGGCCTAACTGAAAATGATCGTTTCCTTTCTTATTTGCCTTGGCATCATGGTTTCGGTGGAATTTTCGAAAGATTTTCCGCGTTGTATAATGGCGCAACTATTTATCTCGAGTCAAGTCACGGAAGAGATCCAAAAACCATTCTGGAAAATTGGAAATTGGTCAAGCCGACATTGTTTTTCAGCATTCCGAAAGTGTATGAACTCTTGATGGATTTGGTGAAAGGTGATGCGGAACTTGAGAAATCATTTTTTCATGATGATTTGAAATTTGTTTTTACTGCCGCGGCTTCTCTCCCGAAAAATGTTTCTGACGAATTTGAAAAAAGAAATATTGCAGTCATTGAAGGTTGGGGCTTGACAGAAACTTCCCCTTGTTGCACATTGACCGATCCAAAATTGAAACGTGAAGAAGGTGTTGTAGGAATGCCAATCCCAGGTGTTTCCATTCGTCTTGCTGCTGATAATGAAATTCAGGTGAAAGGTCCGAATGTGATGAAAGGTTATTGCAAAAATGACGAAGCAAATAAAAATAGTTTCACAGAGGACGGCTGGTTTTGTACGGGCGATATTGGTGAGTTTACGCCAAGTGGATTGAAATTGATTTCGAGAAAAGAGAGTGGATTGAAAACGGAGAATGGAGAAAAAGTTGTTCCGCATAATTGGGAGTATGTTGTTCAAGATCATTGCCACTACATTTCATTCGCATTGGTTGTTGGAAATGGAGAGGAATATCCATTGGCATTATTGTTTCCAAATAAAAAAATGTTGGATCACCCCCATTACGAACTTTCTCCTGAAGAAGGATGTTTCTGTCCAAGAAGTGTGGATGAATTGCGCAAATGCTTGAAAGGATGTTTGCATGAATCACATTGTGGAATTGGACAAAAATTTTCTCAAATAAATTCCTTTCTCATTGTGGAAATATGATAATTATTAACGGAGATTATTTTGGAATGTATTCATCAGAATAAAATTTCTAAAATAATTCCAACAAAAGAAGTGATTATGGAATCTGAAGTATTAAAAAAAGAAAAGAAAGCAGTGAATGAATTGGATGCATTGTTCAAGCCAAAATCAATTGCAATTATTGGCGCTTCCTCAAAAGAACTTTCCATTGGAAATGTCATCATAAAAAACTTAGTGCATTTCGGTTACAAAGGCCCTATTTATCCAATCAATCCAAAGGAACCTGAAATTCGTGGCATCAAAGCGTATCCAACCATTTTTGATGTGCCACATGATATTGATGCTGCGCACGTAATTATCCCAAGCAAATTTGTGCCACAAATTATTGAGGACTGTGGAAAAAAAGGAATCAAATCCGTCATCATCAATTCTGCTGGTTTCAGTGAAATGGGTGAAGAGGGAATGGCTTTGCAAAAAGCCTTTCTTGCTAAGGCAAAAGAATATGGTGTAAGAATTTTCGGACCAAATTGTCAAGGCATCATCAATTGTGATCCGGATTACAATGCGTATTGCGATTTCACTTTTACATTTCCAAAACCTGGAGCAATTTCAATTGTTGCTTTGAGCGGCGGTGTTGGTGCATTCATCATGCAAAGTTTATTTGATTTGGATATTGGCATGCGCATGTACGCATCTAACGGAAATGCATGCGATGTTTCGATTTCTGATGTAGTGAATTATTATGGAGATGATGAAGGAACAAAAGCCATCATTCTTTATACAGAAGGATTTTCGAATCCAAAAGAATTCATGGATGTGGCAAAAATTGTTGCAAAGAAAAAACCAATTCTTGCAATGAAATCGGGTCGCACGGAAGAAGGTGCGAAGGCAGCTGCATCACACACAGGTTCACTTGCGGGAGTGGATATTGCAACTGAATTGATTTTTGAAAAAACAGGAATGCTTTCGTTTAACAACGAAGAAGAAATGTGTCAAACAGCAATGGCATTTTCTTCTCAGCCAATTCCAAAAGGAAATAGAGTGGGAATCATTACCAATACAGGTGGACCTGCTGTTATTGCAACGGATGAATTGGTGAGTGCAGGAATGGAAATTCCAGCGCTTTCAGAAAAGGCAAAGGAAATATTAAGAGCAACGATGTTACCTGAAGCCACTATCGGAAATCCAATTGATGTTGTTGCTACAGGTGGAGGACAACATTTCAGAAGCGCATTGGATGTTTTGATGAATGAAGATAACATTGATGCGATTTACATAAATTTCGTAACAGCACCTTTCACCGATACAGATGAAGTCGCAAGACAAATTGTGGAAGTGAACAAGATGAAGAAGAAGCCGATCGTTTGTAATTTCATGACCAACTTGAGCATGGATCGATATCAGGTTACGACAAAAATCATGAAAGATGGTGGTGTGCCTTGTTATGCATTTCCAACAACAGCGGCGAAAGCACTTGGCGCATTATATAAATATCACAAAGTAAGTACAAGAAATATTGGCGAGGCGAAAAATTTCACTGATGTGAAAAAGGAAAATGCCTTGGCAATTATCAACGAAGCGAGAAAAGAAAATAAATCATTTCTTTCCTCTGCACAGGTTTATAAATTATTGGCGCAATACGGAATTCCAGTTGCCGATTGGCGCATTGCTGATTCAATTGATGATGCTGTGAAAGCTGCTGCTGAAATTGGATTTCCTGTTGTTGTGAAAGCGGATGCAGAATCACTGGTTCACAAATCAGATATGGGTGGTGTTGCAATCAATTTGAAGAATGCAGATGATGTACGATCGGTAGTGGAAAAAATGAAAGACAAATTCAATGCGCCCGATTTGAAATTCTTCATTCAGAAATTTCTTCCTGGTGGCAGAGAATTAATCGCTGGTGTAAGTGCGAAAAAAGATTTAGGACATTTGATTATGTTCGGTCTTGGTGGAATATATGTGGAAGTGATGAAGGATGTGGTTTTCAAAATTGCGCCAGTTACTGAAGTGGAAGCAAATGAAATGCTTTCCAAAATCAAAGCTGCGAAATTATTGGATGGTGTTCGTGGAGAAAAAGCAATTCATAAAGCAAGTGTAATTGAAATCATTCAACGACTATCCCAATTGGTTTGCGATTTGCCTATGATTGAAGAAATGGATTTGAATCCAATCATGGCATTCGAAGACAAGGCTTTTGTTGTTGATGCAAGAATTAAAATTTAAAAAGATAATTGGTCAGAAAAATATTCTGATTCTCAAAAATTAAAGTAATGTCACAAGAAACAATCAAACAGCCTTATAAAATTAAATCAGCAAAGCTGATGAAGGAATTAATGGGAAATTATTTCCTTGGGATGAAAGACAAAACGAAAAAAATTGCTTGGTGTACCAGTGTTGGGCCAGCTGAATTGCTTCGTTCATTCGGATTTGAAGTTCACTTTCCTGAAAATCACGGTGCACTGTTGGGTGCAACTCGCACTGCAACAGATTTGATTCCTGAAGCTACAAAACTTGGTTATTCAAGTGAAATTTGTTCTTATTTGACAGCTGATGTTGGATCGTATTTGAAAAAAGAAACTCCACTCACTGAACATTATGGTTTGGAAGGTCCGCCAAAACCGGATTTGATTGTTTACAATACCAATCAATGTCGTGAAGTGCAAGATTGGTTTGAATATTTTGCGAAAGAAAAAAACTGCCCGATTTTTGGAATAGAACCACCTCGTTATGTGGATGAAGTTTCAAATGAGGCAATCGAAAATGTGGCAGCACAATTCAAATCATTGATTCCACTTTGTGAGCAAGCAAGCGGACAGAAATTTGATATTGATAAATTCCGTGAAACACTTCGCTTGAGTAAAGAGGCAACTGATCTTTGGAAAAAAGTTTTGTGGACAGCACGTGTTTCGCCTTCACCAATCAGTTTTTTCGATGCAACCATTCACATGGGACCAATCGTTGTATTGCGTGGAACACAAATGGCGAAAGATTATTACATCACACTTTTGAAAGAGTTGGAAGATAATGTGACGAAAGGAATTGGATTTTTGGAAGCAGAGAAGTGCAGAATTTATTGGGATGGAATGCCGATCTGGGGAAAACTTCGTCCAATGTCAGAATTGTTTGCAGCGAATAATGCAGCTGTTGTAGCATCTACCTATTGCAACAGTTGGGTGTTTGATGCATTCGATGAAAAAAATCCTTTTGAGTCAAGCGCATTGGCATACACTGAAATATTTATCAATCGCAGTGAACATGCAAAGGAAAAAATCCTGAAAAAGTTAATTCAGGATTTCAGAATTGGTGGAATGATTTTCCACGAAGCAAAAACATGTTTCAGCAATTCGAACTCTAGATTCGGAATGCCATTGCGATTGAAAAATGAAACTGGAATAGAAACCTTAGTGATCGAAGGGGATTTATGCGATTTGCGTTTTTATTCCGAAGGTCAAACCACGACAAAAATTGAAACGTTCATCGAACAATTATCTTAGAATTTATGGATGCAAAAAAATATAAAATCGGTGTTGTTGGGATGGGTCCAATAGGACAAACGCTTGCGGTACATTTCAAGGAAGCGGGATGTGATGTTGCTGTGTGCGACAACGATAAAGACAAAATGGTTCTGATTCGTAAAGAAGGTGTTTTTCTTGAGGGAGTAATCAAGAAGAGTATGTTCTTTCAACATGCTTGTACATCCATTGCGGAGTTTGCTTCGCTTGATTTGGATGCAATTTTCTTTTGCATCAAATCAACACATACTGATTTCGTTCTTGAAGAATTTAGAGCACTAGATAATGGGAAAATTTGCGCCATCAGTGCTCAAAATGGAATCGATATTGAAAATAAATATTTTGAGGTAGTTGGTGAATCACGCACACTTCGCATGGTTCTGAATTTTGCGGGAAACCTTCATGCTCCTAATGTAGTGAGTGTTACTTTCTTCAATCCGCCAAACTATATTGCTTCCATGGATGATTCCAAAGTGGATATGGCAAATTGGTTTTCGGAAGTACTCTCAAGTGTTTCTTTGCAAACCGAAACAACTACGTCTTTCCAAATGATTCAAAAAATTTGGGAGAAAACAATTTTGAATGCTTCATTAAGTCCTTTGTGCGCCATTTCGAAATTGACGATGCGTGAAGCAATGGGTATAGCAGATACAATCGAAATTGTGGAACAAACGATAATTGAAGCTGTTGAGGTTGCTCAGAAAGAAGACATTCGTTTTGGTGACAATTTTGTAAAACTGTGTTTGCGCTATTTGAAGAAAGGTGGCGATCACTTTCCTTCATTGGCAGTTGACTTTTTGAATAAGCGAGAAACGGAAATTGATTACTTCAATGGTAAGATTGTTGAATATGGTAGAAAGCATTATGTGCGCACCCCATTGAATTTGACGTTTACCAATTTGATAAAAGCGGCTTCTTCAAAAAATAAGGAAGTCAATAAACATCAGAAAGTTGATCCAGAAGTTATTTTGTAAAATGTGATTTAGCTAATGAGCAAATATTATCAGGGAATTGATATTGGATCATCATACACGAAATTGACCGTGATTGATGAAACGAATCGTATCTGCTATCAGGATATCGTCAAAACAATGAATCGCGACAAGCAGGAGCTTGCCAATATCCTTACTAAAATAAAATCTGATTATAATATTGTTTCCATTTGTGCAACGGGTTATGGACGTGAACATTTCAAGGATGCACATATCAATAAAACAGAAATATATTGTGCTTCTGTGGGTGTGTCAACGCTTTTTCCTGAAGCAAAATCAATCATTGATATTGGCGGGGAAGATATTAAAGTGATTAAGACGGGAGGAGATGGCAAGGTGGATGATTTTTATATGAATACGAAATGTGCTGCTGGTACCGGTACGTTTTTAATTGAAATTGCAGAACGAGCAGAACTTCCATTGGCGCGCTTGAGTGAACTAGCCTCCAAATCTAATTTCGATAAGGAACTGAATAGTTTTTGTACCGTCTTCGCAAAAACAGAAATCATGAAATGGATTTTTGATGAAGTTCCAGAACAAGATTTGGCAAGAGGGATTTACATTTCAATCGTCAATCGAATTGCAAAAATTAGAATGGACAAAACGTTGCCGATATTTTTGATTGGAGGCGTTATTCAATACCATCCATTCTTGAAAACAATTGTGGAGGAAAAATTCCAACAACGTGTGGTTGTTCCTGAAAATCCGCAAATGATAAATTCCTTTGGCGCTGCAATACTCGCAAAAAAACACGCCGAATCGGAAATCAAAATTGCATCGAAATATTAAAACACTAAATAATAAATACACTTATGAAAGGCTTTCATGACAAAGAAAAAGGAATTGGAATCGTTTACGATGACATTTATTTAATCAATGGTGCTCGTACTCCATTCGGAAAATTGTGCGGAACTCTTGGCGGAATTTCTCCAACAGATTTGGGGATCTTTGCAGCTAAAGGAGCAATGGAAAAATCAGGTGTGAAGCCAACGGATATTGACCAAGTGATGTTCGCTAATATTGGACAAAGTTCTTCAGACACTTATTTTCTTCCACGGCATATTGGTTTATACGCTGGCATTCCAGTTGGCATTCCTGCTGTGATGTTACAACGTATTTGTGGTTCCGGTTTTGAAACCATCATTGCTGGCGCGGAACAAATTGCCCTTGGAAAAGCGAGTACTGCACTTTGCGGTGGAACAGAAAATATGTCGCTTTCTCCTACTGCGGCATTCGGAAATAGAATGGGTTATGCTTTAGGCAAACCTGGATTTGTGGATATGTTATGGGAAGCTTTGAATGATACAGCTGCCGTTCCAATGGGATGTACAGCTGAAAATGTTGCCAAAAAACACAACATTTCCAAAGAAGATGCCAATGTATTTGCAAAACTTTCTGTTGATCGCGCTGTTGCTTCAGTGGAAAAAGGTTATTTCAAAGATGAAATTCTTGCATTGAATTCAACAGTCTTTGAAGGTGAAGGTTTGAAACCAAGAAAAGTTTTTCTTCCAAAAGGAACAAAGGATTTTGTTAAGGATGAAAATATTCGTCCTTCTAATTTGGAAGACATGGCAAAATTACCATCTGTGTTTATGAAAGATGGCGTTCAAACTGCTGCCAACTCAAGCGGAATTGTAGATGGTTCTTCTGCGGTAATTGTTGCACACAAAAATTTCGTGCTTGCAAATAATTTGAAACCATTGACAAAAGTTCTTGCTTCCGCAACAGCTGCACTTGATCCAAGTGTAATGGGATTAGGACCAGTACCTGCTATTCGATTGCTTCTTGAAATGACAGGTTTGAAAATCGATGATATTGGATTGATTGAAATCAACGAAGCGTTTGCAGCTCAATTTATCGGATGTGAAAGAGAACTGGGGCTTGATAGAAGTCGTTGCAACGTTAATGGTGGTGCCATTGCAATCGGACACCCATTGGCTGCAACAGGTGGTCGTTTGTCATTGACAATTTCAAGAGAAATGAATTTACGTAAAGTGAAATACGGAATCGCATCTGCTTGTATTGGTGGAGGACAAGGAACAGCAATCTTATTTGAAAACGTTAATCTTTAAAATATGAGCAACAAATTATCACAATGGCAAATGGTAGAGCTTAATAAAGATTTTAAGCTAACTGAATCAATATTACCTGAAGTACAACCTGGAGAAGCGCTTGTTAAAATTGCTGGCTGCGGTGTATGTCATACTGATTTAAGCTTTTGGCATTCCGGTGTACAAACTAAACAGGCAATGCCATTGACCTTAGGTCATGAAATCAGTGGTGTTGTTATTGCAGGCGATAAGGAATGGTTGAATAAAAATGTAATTATTCCAGCCGTTCTTCCTTGTGGAGAATGTGAATTGTGCAAATCTGGAAGAAGCAATATTTGTAGAAGCCAATTGATGCCGGGAAATGATTTTCACGGAGGATTCGCTTCACACATCAAAGTTCCTTCAAAATATTTATGCAATGTTCCTGATAAGGTTCTTGAAAAATATCCATTGGAACAATTGGCAGTTGTTGCTGATGCCATTTCAACTCCGTATCAAGTGATGAAAAAATCTGAATTGGTTGCTGGAGATTTGGCAATTGTCATTGGTGTTGGTGGTGTTGGAATTTACGGAGCACAAATCGCGAAAATATTTGGTGCGAAAGTTTTGGCGTTGGATATCAACGATGAAAAATTGGAGATTGCGAAACTGAATGGAGTGGATGCTACGCTAAACATAAAAGGTTTGGACATCAAAGCGATAAAAGATAAGGTGAAAGAAATTGTGAAAGAGATCAAAGCGCCAAAAGTTGGATGGAAAATATTTGAATTCAGCGGAACAAAAGCAGGGCAAGAACTAGGATTCAATTTGGTAACATTCGCATCCACACTTTCTATTGTTGGATTTACAATGGACAAAGTGGAAGTTCGCTTGAGTAATTTGATGGCGTTTGATGCAAAACTAATTGGAACATGGGGATGCAAACCTGAATTGTATCCTGAAGTTGTTGATCTTGTTGCCAATGACAAACTGAAAATTGATCGCTTTGTTGAGACATTTCCAATGTCAAAAATTAATGAAGTCTTCGCCAACACATTGGCACACAAATACACGAAACGTTCTGTTCTAGTTCCTGATTTTAATTAAAAAAAATACAACTATGAGTAATTTGAAAAACCACAATCTCGTTGAACACAAGTATACAGAGATCCTTTTTGAAAAACGTCCATGTATCAATCACGATGGAAGTACCATTGACGGATTGTTTAATGCTTGGATCATTTTGAATAATCCGGCACAATACAATTCTTATACAACTGCTGCTGTGAAAGAAATCATTCTTGCATTCGCGGAAGCATCCAATGACAGAAGCGTTGTTGCAGTTGTTTTTACAGCTGTTGGCGACAAAGCATTTTGTACCGGAGGAAATACAAAAGAGTATGCAGAATATTATTCCGGAAATCCGCAAGAGTATTCCCAATACATGCGTTTATTCAACGACATGGTAACAGGAATCATGAAATGTGAAAAACCTGTTGTGTGTCGCGTGAATGGAATGCGCATTGGCGGAGGACAGGAAATTGGAATGGCTTGCGACTTCACTATTTCAAGCGACATGGCACGTTTCGGTCAAGCAGGGCCTAAACATGGAAGTGCTGCTATTGGTGGTGCAACTGATTTTCTTCCATTGTACGTTGGTATAGAACGAGCGATGGGATCACTAACATTGTGTGAACATTGGAATGCACATCAAGCATATTATTTCGGAGTGATCACTGACATTGCACCGGTTTTAAAAGTGAATGGAAAATTTGTTGTGAATCCATTGGTGGTGACAGATAGAATTATGGATGAGTACGGTCGTTTCATTTTTGGAACCATGAAGACGGGTGACGAATTGAAAAAGGCAAAAGAAATTGTTGCTTCAGGAGAAGTTGATCTTTCCAAATTGGATGAAACCGTGAACAAACTCATTGCGAAAATTGTTCACACCTTCCCGAATTGTATGAACAAATCAATTTCTGAAGTGCGCAAATTCAAATTGGAACATTGGGATAAGAACAAAGAATCAAGTCGTGAATGGCTTGCGTTGAATATGATGACTGAAGCAAAAGCAGGATTCAAGGCATTCAATGATGGTCCAAAAGATAATCGTGAAGTTGATTTCATCAAACTCCGTCGCTTGCTTGCAGAAGGTCATGAGTGGAATGAAGAATTGCACAGAACCATTTCTCCACAATACAAAACAGAAAAAATTTAATTGTAAGATCATGGAAAAAATAAAAATCACCTATACACATGATGATTCCATCGCGCGAATTTTTTTGGATGATGGAAAAGGAAATGTGCTCGATCATGTGATGATGGAAGAATTGCAGGGATTGCTTGATTCATTTACTTCGAAAAACAATATCAAGTTGATTGTTTTTGAAGGAGCCGGAAAACATTTTTCATTCGGAGCAAGCGTGGATGAACATAAAAAGGAAGCTGCAGCCGCAATGCTTCGCAGTTTTCATAAATTGTTTTTTACGCTTCGTGATTTGAGTATTCCAACCGTTGCAAAAATCAGTGGACAATGTTTGGGTGGTGGTTTGGAATTGGCATTGATGTGCAGTGTGATGTACGGTGATAAGACTGCAAAGCTTGGACAACCTGAAGTTGTTCTTGGAGTATTTCCTCCACCAGCATCCATTTTGCTTCCTGAAAAAATTGGATTGGCTCGCGCAGAAGAAATGTTGATTACGGGAAGAAGCATTTCTGCTGATGAAGCAAAAACCTTCGGATTGTTAACTGAAGTTTTTGAAACTAAAGATGATCTTGAAAAAGGTTTGAATGAATGGATTGAGAAGAACATTGTTCAGAAAAGTGCAGTTGCGCTTCGTTATGCAGTAAAGGCCGCTCGTGTAAAATTCAATCATATCCTAAGCAATTTCCTTCCAGTATTGGAAGCGATGTACGTGAAGGATTTGATGGAAACGCACGATGCGAATGAGGGAATC
This sequence comes from uncultured Flavobacteriales bacterium, assembly GCA_903873905.1. Lineage (GTDB taxonomy): Bacteria > Bacteroidota > Bacteroidia > Palsa-965 > Palsa-965. The sequence continues at coordinate 10,707 of CAIQQJ010000131.1, read as the reverse complement.
AATTCCTTTATTGAGAAAAGAAAACCAGAATGGAAAAATAACTGATTTAGAAAAATGAAAACAATAAAAACTGTTGGCGTAGTGGGTGCCGGTACTATGGGCGCCGCACTTGCACAAAAATTCGCTCAAGAAGGTTTCAATGTAATTCTTGCTGATCGCGCAATGAATTTTGTTGAGAAAGGAATCAACAATATCAAATCGGTTTTGACTGAAGGAGTGGAACGAAAAGTTTTCACTGCTGATCAGGTCAATTCTTTTTTGTCTTCCTTGAAAGGAACGGATAAACTGGAAGATTTGAAAGTTTGCGATTTGGTGGTTGAAGCCATTTTCGAAAACTTCGAAGCGAAGAAAGAATTGTTCACTACGTTGAGTTCCATTTTACGTGACGATTGCATTCTTGCAACGAATACTTCTTCGTATTCAGTTACTGAACTTTCTGCGTTTGTAAAATTGCCATCTCGTTTTGTTGGCTTGCATTTTTTCTATCACGCTGCAAAAAATCGATTGGTGGAAATTATCCCTGGCGCAAATACAAGTGAAGAGACAATTGAATTGACAAAACGTTTTGCTGTTCTCGCAGGGAAAGATGCTATTTCTTGTCGCGATGCAAATGGTTTTGTAGTCAATCGTTTTTTTGTTCCTTGGTTGAATGAATCAGTTCGTTTGTTGGCGGAAGGTGTTGCGTCAATTGAAAAGATTGATGAAGTGTGCATGAAAGTTTTCGGAATAGGAATGGGACCTTTTGCCTTGATGAATGCAACAGGAGTTCCAGTGGCGTACCATGCAGAAAAAACATTGGAAGTTTTTGGGAAATTATATTTGGTAGCTGATGCCTTGAAAGTTCAAGCGGAATCAGGAAAAATTTGGCCAATCGGTGCAATGGAAAATTTACCTGTGCATGAAGCTGCAGAAAAACAAATTCGTGATCGCATGTTGGGTGTTATTTTCTTTGTTGCTTCTCAATTGCTTGATGAAAAAGTTTGTACTGCAACTGACATTGACCGTGGCGCTAAAATTGGATTGCGCTGGAGAAAAGGGCCAGTGGAATTGATGAAAGAAATTGGTGAAGCAGAAGTGAAAAGAGTCATTTCTGACTTGATCAAGATTTACGATATGAAAATGCCAGTTTCAATTGGTGCGGATTTCTGGAAAACTGAAAGTGTAAAAGTCACTGTGAAGAATGATGTTGCAGTCATTCAAATGGACCAACCTGAAAGCATGAATGCGCTTAATGAGCAAAGCATGAGTCAGCTGGAAGCTTGTTTCACAAAGGCAGATGAGGATGCAAATGTGAAAACGATTTATATTATCGGTTCAGGAAAAGCTTTTGTTGCTGGTGCGGATATCAAATTCTTTGTGAAAAATATCAAGAAGGGAAAATTGGATGATATTCAAACTTTCACTGCTTACGGACAAAAAGTTTTTGATAAAATTGACAATTCGAAAAAGAAAGTTGTGGCCATTTTAAATGGCCTAGCATTGGGTGGAGGACTTGAACTTGCTTTTTGTGCAGATGTGATTCTCGCATTGCCAAAAGCGCAACTTGCATTTCCAGAAACAGGAATTGGCATATACCCAGGTCTTGGTGGAACACAAAGAAGCGTTCGCAAGATTGGAAAAGGCTTGGGAAAATATTTGATTCACACAGGAAAAATGTTGTCTTCAAAAGAGGCAGCTGAAATGGGAATCGTTGATAAGATCATTTCTACAGATGAAATGTTCGCACTTCTTTCAGGTGAAACAAAACTTCCTGAAATTAAAAAATCACCACTCAACGCACATTGGCAAGGAATCAGTGATTTCTTTGAGAAAAATTCATTGCAGGATTTCCTCTCAAGAAATTATTCCAATCATTCAATTTCAAAAGAGGATGCGGAAAAATTGTTGAAGACGATGAGTTTCAAAGCACCTATTGCAATTCGAATCGCCGATAAATTAATCGATGAAGCGTTAGGTTGTAGTTCAGAACTTACACATCTAAAAGAAATATTTTCCACTTCCGATGCTTTGCTTGGTCTCACTTCTATTGGCAAAAGGGTGGAATATAGCGGGAAATAAAAATTTCAGGTAATGATAATTTTGTGAAACGATCTGAAAAATTAATTGTTACCTGGTTACTGACAGGATGTTTTCTCATTTATGTGATGGTCGTGGTGGGTGGTCTCACCCGACTAACACATTCTGGTTTGTCAATGGTGGAGTGGAAACCTGCAGGTTCCTTGCCTCCAATGAATGATTCGGATTGGTGCATTCAATTTGACAAATACAAATCTTCTCCAGAATTTAAACTGATCAACAAGGAATTTTCTCTTGACGATTTCAAACATATATTCTGGTTTGAATTTGTTCATCGTTTTATTGGTCGAACAATTGGAATGATATTTTTGATTCCGTTTTTTTATTTTCTTTTCACAAAAAAATTCCCTCCTGGCTTTCTTAAGAAGATGATTATTCTTCTCATCATTGGAGGGCTCCAAGGTCTTCTTGGATGGTTCATGGTGAAAAGTGGTCTTGTCAAAAATCCATACGTAAGTCATTACCGTCTTGCTGCACATTTGATTACTGCATTTACAGCTTTTGGATTTGCATTTTGGTTTGCACTAGATTTGATTTATCCCAAAACAGAAATTGGTGAAGGACATAAATTAAAAAAATCGGTTCAGATATTTTTTATGGTTGTTGTTTTACAAATTATTTATGGAGCTTTTGTCGCAGGATTAAAAGCTGGATATTTATTTCCAACATTTCCTAAAATGGGTGATAATTGGATTCCATCAGATATTTCCGCACTCAAACCATTATGGAGAAATTTCCTTGAAGGACAATCTGCAGTTCAATTTGTTCATCGTTGTATTGCTTATGTCATACTCTTTCTCACTGTGCGGATCTTCTTTTTGTCTAGGAAATTGAATTTGTCGACTGTTCAGAAAAGAATAATTTTTGCGTTGCTTACAATCACAAGCCTTCAAATTCTACTGGGAATTTTCACCGTGTTGTTTTCTGTTCCGGTATCGGTTGCATTGCTTCATCAAACTGGGGCGTTTTTTCTTTTCTCCATAATTTTATTCTTATTGCATAGGTTGAGGAATTCCGATTTGGTCAACATTTGAAAGGCGGTGAACCAAAAAGATCTAATTTTCATGACATGATGCGTATCATAGTATTGAGTAATTAATATTTTCAATTTTGATCTACGTTATGGCGGATAACGTACCGGAAATTGGTTTAATACCCCGGGGGTGCATAGTGATATACAAAAAAATAGTTTCTGCTTTGACAGGGTATGTTGAATTTTTGCAGAATGTCGATTCAAAAAGATGAAAAGGCCGTATATCACATTCCCCCCGGTTGTTCCGGATTTCCCGATTAACATCGGGATTTTTTTTGCCTGCATTTTTCCCTTTTAAACTTGAATTTTAGCCAATAGAAAAGCCCCGTCAATTGACAGGGCTTTTTTCATTGATCAACGAAAACTTTTATGAATTTCAATTTTATTAAATATCAGCTATCCTTTTTTCTTAGTGCCTAGATGATAAAAATAATTCTGTCAAATTTTAAGAATTCTTTGATCTGCTTTTTCCGAACCAGGATTGTTTCTTTGGTGCGGCTGAAGCATGCGTAGACTTTTGTTTGGGTTTACCCGAGCGGTTACGCCCGTTTCCATTACTCTGCGGTCTGCGCGATGAATGTTCTCTTGGAGGAACTGGTGTTCCCATTTTAAATGGATGTTCTTCCACAATTGGAATTTGTTTTCCAATTAGTTTGGTGATGTCTTTTACATATGCGCGTTCTTCATTATCACAAAATGAAATTGCGATGCCACTTAATCCTGCACGTCCTGTGCGTCCAATGCGATGCACGTACGTTTCAGGTGTGTTGGGAATTTCATAATTGATAACGTGTGAAAGATCGTCCACATCAATTCCGCGCGCTGCAATATCAGTTGCGACAAGTACACGTGTTTGTTTCGCTTTGAAATTACTCAAAGCACGCTGACGTGAAGTTTGTGATTTATCACCGTGAATGGCTTCCGCTTTTACACCGGCACGAATCAAATCTTTCGTAACGCGATCTGCTCCGTGTTTTGTGCGTGTGAAAACCAATGAGGTTACAATTCTAGGATCATTCAACAAATGAATCAGCAATAATTTCTTATTCCCTTTATCAACGAAATACATTGTTTGCTGAATTGTATTTGCTGTGGAAGAAACAGGAGTCACTTCAACTTTTTCAGGATTGGTAAGAATGCTTGCAGAAAGTCGAACAATTTCTGGTGGCATGGTTGCCGAGAAAAACATCGATTGTCTTTTTGAAGGAAGTTTTGCAATGATTTTTTTTACATCATGTACGAAACCCATGTCCAACATTCTATCTGCTTCATCAAGAATAAAAAATTCTATTTGATTCAAATGAATGTGCCCTTGATTCATTAAGTCAAGCAAACGTCCTGGAGTTGCGACAAGAATGTCCACACCTGCGCGTAATGCATCGGTTTGTGGTTTTTGTCCAACGCCACCGTATACAACAACATTTTTCAAACCTGTATGTCTTCCATAAGCGGTAAAACTATCAGCAATTTGAATCGCGAGTTCACGCGTTGGTGTTAATATGAGTGTGCGAATTGGTCTGCGCACATTTGTTGGTGGCGCTTTTTGTGATAACAACTGTAAAACAGGAATTGCAAATGCCGCAGTTTTTCCAGTTCCAGTTTGTGCGCATCCAAGTAAATCTCTTCCTTGAAGAAGAATTGGAATGGCCCTTTCCTGCACAGGAGTTGGTGTTGTGTAACCTTCTTCTTTAATCGCCTGAAGGATGGGCGCAATAATGTTTAATTGTTCAAATAACATTTGATAATAGTATTTAGTGTTTAGTTCGGAGTCTGTCGAAACAGATTTTTTTCCGTTGGCCATTCACTTTTATTTCAGAGTTCATTATAATTTAATTAGTCCAGTAAACAGAACTCTTCTGGGAGTACCGGAGACTAAGGTGGGAGATCATCGGTTTTAACACCGTATCCCTAATGAATTCCAACGCTTTTGTAAGGTTTGAAAATTGCCGTCCCAACAGAATTGTTGGGACATCGGAAGGAGGGATAAACTTTCTAGCGTAAAGATATGTCAAATAAATGATGTTTCGACATGAATGGAGTGATTACCGATTACGGGATTACCAATTACCAATGAAAATAGTGTGTTAAACTTCGCCAAAATATTTTTCCAATTTTATTTTCATCTGAAATTTGAAATCAAAAAATCTGAAATCTTTTTTTTAAGGCGTGTCCTTCCTGCGTCAGGTCGGGCTATCCGTTGCAAGTCCTCGCCAAGTTTTTCGTGAAATGAATTTTATTCCGCTGTGGGCTTTCCACTACTATCCCTCACGCAAGAAACCACGGAGGCACAGAGGAAGTTCAATAAAAAATCTGCGAAAATCTGCGAAATCAGCGGCTACTATCCCTCACGCAAAAAATTGATGTGCAGATTGCCAGTCATAAAAGTATGGTCCAATAATACAATTGGTAATTGGTAATCCAGTAATTGGTCATTTCTTTTCCTCACCCATTTCCCCAATAATCTTTTTCACTTCATCTTCCTTATTTGATTTTCATCTCCATTTGAAACGCTTGCCAGGATGCCGACTTGTATGCGTTATGCTGTAAACTTCAATGGATTTCTTGTTCAATTCAAAAACAATTACATAGGGAAATTTGCCAATTTTTACAACACGATATTTTTTACGTCTTACTTCAACAGCTTCGGGAAAATCACAAATGTGTTTAATTGTTTGGTCAAATTCATCAAGAAAAGATGTACCCAAACCTGATTGTTGTTCTTCATACCAAAGCATGATTTCAGAAAGTTGATCTTCAGTCTGAGAATGATAATGAAGTACGTGCTTCATTTTTTAATTCGATTGAGTTTTGCCTTCAGTGACTTCATCAACTCAGGATGTGTGATTGTTTTTGCTTTTCCACTTCGCATTTCATTTCGGCGTCGATCCACTTCGGCCCATTGTTCAGGAGAAAGTTCTAAATCATTTTGTTTTTCTTCGGAATAAGTTTTCATCAAGGCATAAATCATCTTCAATAAAGTATCGTCCGCCTTTTCCTCAATGAAATGGGTGACTTTTTTTCTGAGTTGGATACTTGTCATTATTCTTCGAATTAATTGTTAAACAAAAATACTCCAATTTTATGCTAAAGCCAATAGCACATCATTTCTTTTCCTCACCCATTTCCCCAATAATCTTTTTCACTTCATCTTCAGTGGAGCGAAGTTTGGTGCGACAGATTGTAATCAATTCCGAAGCACGTTTAACCTTTTTGGCAAGTTCATCCAAAGGAATGCTTTCATTATCGATATCATGAGAGATTTCGTTCAGTTCGTTTAATGCGTCGGTGTAAGTAATATCTTTTGCCATATTAAGTATTTGATAATTTGTTAATTGCCGATTTGCGATTTATTTTTCGCTTTGTTCTGTTGTTGGATTTGGTGGAGAAACTTTCACATCGATGATATTGGAAAGCAAGGTGCCATCCTTCATGATTATTTTTAGATAATCGCCACGTTCAATTTTGTCAACAGAAATAATAAGTTCTTCATTTTTTGTAATCATCGCATAACCTCGCTTCAAAACATTTTCGGGATGAAGATTCTTTACGCGTTCGGAGAGAATATCCAAACGATGACGGTGACGATCGAAAAAGCGAGCTGTCAATCCCTGAAGATCCTTTTGCTTTTCGTTGAGGGTTTGGTTTTCTGAAACGGAAATCTTTTTTGCGCCGGAAGAAATCATTTCAAGCAGTCGATTCAATTGATTCTTAGAAGTGTTTAACAGTTGAATTGTACCATTCGAAAGAATCGCGCCAACATGATCAAGTTTGCGGTGATGTTTGGCCAATAAATTATTGCTGCGGAGAATAATAAGTTCCCGCAGTCCCATTATTTCCTCTTCGAAAGAACGGTTGTGCGCAATGATTAGTTCCGCTGCACGCGTTGGTGTTTTGGTTGAAATATTCGCGACCATGTCGACAATACTTTCATTTCGCAAATGACCAATGCCTGTGATGACCGGAATTGGGAAACGTGCAACGGCATGCGCCAAATTGAAATTGTCAAAAGGCAACAAATCACTTTGTGCACCACCACCCCGAATGAAAACAACAACATCGAATTGTTTTCCATTTTTCGAATCTTCAAATATTCGAATCAATTGTTCCTTCATCATGTCCGCCGCTTTTTCTCCTTGTAGTATTGAGAAATACGGAACGCATGAAAATTTATATCCAAAAGTATTTTGTTCGAGCGTGTGCAAAAAATCCTGATATCCAGCAGCAGAGGCAGAAGTGATGATTGCAATATTCTGAACGACTGGGTTTAATTGCAAAGATTTATTCGGTGTGTGAAGAATTCCATCCACCAATTGAATACCTGGTTTCGTGGACAATTGCTCAATGGTTTTTCTCCTTTGCAATTCCAGCTGGCCCAACATGTGTTGCGAATCGATATCGAAAAGTTGCAGGCTCAATCCGTATACAGGATGATAATTGATTCCAACTTTTAATAAAACCTCCATTCCTTTTTCAGGACGCTTTCCTGTGATGTCTTCGAAATTCCGAAATGCTGCTAGTGCTTCTTTTCTCCAAACACTTCCATTGATACGTGCAATAATTTCAGTTCCATTCGAAGCTTTTTCAACCAACTCAAAATAAATATACTCGCCCTTGTCATTTCTTTCCTTTATTTCCGCCAATACCCAAAACGCACGATCATGAAATGCCGTTTGCAGTGCATCGTCAATGAGGCGACAGAGTTGGGAAAGTTTTAAATGTTCGGACATTGAGCAAATATAGTATTGAGTTCTGAGTGTTTTGTTCTGAGTTGATAAATAATCCGCATTTCTTCGCTGAACTAAAAATTCAGAACTCAATACTATTTCTTATTCACCAGCCAAACGCCACTGAGAATTACGAGAATGAAAATTCCGTGTACAAACGTAATTGCTTCACCATCAAAAGCGCCCCACATCATTGCAACAACGGGAATTAAATAGGTTACAGATGACGCGAAAAGTACGCCGGCTTCTTTTATCAAAACATTAAATACCATTACGCTTAATGCTGTTCCCAGTATTGCTAGAATGCAAATGTATCCAAGACTTTCCAAAGCATGTGGCATCGTATTTAATCGATGAATAAAATCGGTGGTGAAAAGATAAACACCTGCTATTGGTCCAATGATGCACATGGCAAAAACAGTTGAGGTAATTGCATTGATGCCTGAAAGTTTTGCCTTGATAATATTTACACTCAATCCGTAAAAAAATGTTGCGAGTACGACCAATCCACCACCAACAAAAACATTTCCATTATTCACACCATCTTTTCCCAATGACAAAAGGCCAATTGCTCCACCGAGCCCTACAGCTATACCAATTACTTGCAGCGTTCTTACTTTTTGTTTGAAAATGAAAAGTCCGAGGACCAATGCGAAAACAGGAGTGAGTGAATTCAACATTCCAGTTAGTGCAGAGCTGATCATTGTTTCCGCTTTTGTAAAAAGAAATGCGGGAATCAGATTTCCGAAAATTCCCATTCCAGCAAAACCTGAAAAGTGTTGGAAGAGATTTTTTTTGATGTGACGATACGAAATGGGAAGAAGAAAAAGGAAGGCGATGAAAATTCGAAGAGCGGCAACTTGATCACTTGAATAAGTATCCAATCCGCGCTTCATGAGAATAAATGAACTTCCCCAAATGAGAGCGAGTACAAGGAAGATAAGCCAATGAAGAAGGTTTCTGTTTTTCAAGGCGCTAAGGTAGTGACAAGTGGCAAAAAAGGCGTGTTCTAAAAATAAAATCAAAAACACTTGTCACTGGTCACCTGTCACTTGTCACTTTTCCCTAATTTTGATCATGGCAAATAAAACAATCACAATTAAAATTTCCGGAATGACATGCGGTCATTGTGAAAAATCGGTTAAAAACTCGATTTCGGAATTGGATGGCGTAATAGAAACGAAAGTGAATCTTTCGGATTCAAATGCTGAGGTAACATTTGATGACTCGAAGGTTTCCGAAGCAAAAATTATTGCAGCAGTGAATGAGACTGGAATTTATACAGCAGCATAATTTTTCGAATGGAACGTTTTGAAATTTATTGCGGAGGAAAATTCATCTCGACAAGCAGTACGCTTGATGTTGTGAATCCATTTTCTGGAAAGATTTTCGCACAAACATTTCTTGCAGGCGAAAATGAACTTGAACTTGCAATTGTTGCGGCGCAGAAAGTTCGTAAGGAAATGCGAGATCTACCTTCCTATAAGAAATTCAATATACTTCGAGAAATTGCTGATGCGATTACAAAAGATCGTGAGCGATTGGCACTTTTGCTTTGTCGTGAATCAGCAAAGCCGATGCGTTATGCAATGGGAGAAATTGATCGTGCAGCGCAAACTTTTTTGATTGCAGCAGAAGAATCGAAACGTTTACCGAAAGAATATATTTCGTTGGATTGGACAGCAGCCGGACAAAACAAAGAAGGAATCATTAATTATTTTCCGATTGGAATTGTTGCAGGAATTGCACCATTTAATTTCCCATTGAATCTCGCAGTACATAAAATTGCACCAGCGATTGCAGCAGGTTGTCCAATCATTTTGAAACCGGCTTCCTCAACGCCTTTGTCCACATTGGAACTTGCAAAAATTATTGACAAGACAGATTTGCCGAAAGGTGCAGTTTCTATTTTGCCAATGAATCGTGTTGCAGGAAATCAGTTGGTGACAGATGAACGATTTGCCTTGTTGTCATTCACAGGTTCGCCTGAAGTGGGCTGGAACATGAAAAAAAATGCGGGGAAGAAAAAAATTGTTCTTGAGCTTGGTGGCAATGCAGGTGTGATAGTCAGTGCTACTGCTGATGTTGAAGCCGCTGTAAAAAAATGTTTGGTGGGAGGCTTCGCCTATTCTGGGCAAGTGTGCATTCATGCGCAACGCATTTATGTGCAAAAGGAAATTTTCAATTCATTCTCAAAATTATTTTGTGAAGGTGTTTCTAAAATCAATTCAGGAAATCCTGAAGATGCATCAACTGAAATCAGTTCAATGATAGATGAGGAAAATGCGAAGCGTGTTGAGATTTGGGTGAATGAAGCGGTAGCTGCAGGAGCAAAAAATTTGTGTGGAGGAAAACGTGCTGAAACATTTTATCCCGCAACCGTTTTGACAAATACGAATGTTTCGATGAAAGTGAGTTGTGAAGAAGTTTTTGGACCCGTTGTCATTCTTGAATCGTATGATACATTTGAAAATGCAATTCAATTAATAAACGAAACAAAATTCGGATTGCAGGCAGGCGTTTTCACCAATGAAATTTCCGAAATGGAAATGGCATTTAAAGAAATTGAAACGGGTGGTGTAATTCTGAATGATGTTCCAAGTTTCCGAGTGGATCACATGCCATACGGTGGAATAAAAGATTCCGGTTTGGGACGAGAAGGAATCAAATACGCGATTATGGATATGATGGAAGCGAAGATTCTTGTGAAGTGAATTAATAATTAATAATCATTAATTAATAATCATTAATCAACACATTAATAATTCACTTAAAATCCAACATTTGGTCTTCCAACGCCCTGGTATAAAACGTGTTTTTGCAATCCTTGATCAGAATTGGGGTGTTTGAAACACGTGTCGCGTTGCAAGTTTT